>CALMBN010000266.1 GCA_937860195.1 uncultured Novosphingobium sp. | reverse complement strand
GACCACTGCAACGCTTGCGATCGCAGCGGCCCGCGCGGCGCTTGCAGCAGCGGGGCTGGACGGTAGCCAGATCGGCCTGATCGTCCTTGCCACGGCGACTCCGGACCAGACTTTTCCAGCCACGGCGACAATTGTTCAGGACGCAATCGGTGCCAACGGCGGGATTGCATTCGATGTCGCGGCGGTTTGCTCGGGCTTTCTGTACGGGATCGGTGTGGCCGATTCGATGCTCAAGAACGGGATGGCCAAGACCGCACTGGTGATCGGTGCGGAGACTTTCAGCCGGATACTGGATTGGGAAGATCGCACCACTTGCGTGTTGTTCGGCGACGGTGCCGGAGCAGTCATACTGGAAGCCCGCGAGGTAACCGACGACGGCCCCGGCGTGCTGGCAACGCACCTTCATGCCGACGGTGCCCATAACCAGTTGCTCTACGTCGATGGCGGGCCATCGACCACCCAGACCGTCGGCCATGTCCGGATGAAGGGCCGTGAGGTGTTCCGTCACGCCGTGGTGAATCTGGCCGAGGTGCTCGGCAATGTTCTGGACGATCAGGGGCTTACCGCCAACGATATCGATTGGGTCGTGCCGCATCAGGCCAACCAGCGGATTCTCGATGCGACCGCACGGAAGCTTGGCCTGCCGCCGGAAAAAGTGGTGGTCACAGTTGATCGCCACGCCAATACTTCGGCCGCTTCGGTCCCGCTCGCGCTCGATACAGCTGTGCGCGATGGCCGGATCAAATCGGGCGATCTGGTGGTGCTGGAGGCGATGGGCGGCGGCTTTACCTGGGGCGCCAGCCTGATCCGCATTTGAAGAACGGCGGATAACCTGCCGAGTTTATGGGATTGCGTTGCAATTCAGCGACGGATTTGCCATCTTCCGAATCGAGAGGTCGCGACTCTGCTGAGGAAAGGTGGCGTAACGCCCATGACTACTCTCACTCGTGCCGATCTGGCTGAAGCCCTGAACCGCAAGCTTGGTCTGTCCCGCTCGGAATCGCTGGCTATGGTCGAATCGATTCTCGATCATATGTCCGGTGCGCTTGAGCAGGGTGAGAACGTCAAGATTTCCGGTTTTGGCACGTTCCTGCTGCGCGACAAGGCCCAACGGATCGGGCGCAATCCCAAGACGGGGGTCGAAGTGCCGATTACTCCGCGCCGGGTGCTGACGTTCCGCGCCAGCCAGATGCTCAAAGAGCGGATCGCCAAAGGATGACGGAGCTCGCGCCTATCCAGTTCACCGACGGCAAGGACGCAGGAGCCTTGCGGACGATTGGTGAAGTGGCCAAGGCGCTGGGCATCCGGCAACATGTTTTGCGCTATTGGGAAGAGCAGTTCGCGATGCTCAGGCCGCTGAAGCGCAGCGGCGGACGGCGTTATTACAGGCCCGAAGACATTACCCTGGTTGAGCGGATTGACCGGCTGGTCCACCACGAAGGCTACACCCTGAAAGGTGCCATGAAGGCGCTGCAAGAGCCCGAACGGGTTTCTGCGGCGACCGACGCACAGCAAGTTGCAGCAAGTCCTCCGCTCTCCGCGATGAGCGTCAACTTCGCCATGCGGGCCCGGCTGATCTCGCTGCGTGCCACTCTGGTCAACGCGCTGCACGAGGCTTAAAGCCTGCCTCACAGATGTGAGGAATTTCCGATGACGACTGCTTACGAGGCCGATTTGGCGCTGTTCATCAATGGTGGCTGGAAAATCGGCGAGGGCCGAGATCTGTTTCCGGTGGTCAATCCGGCTACTGGCGAGACCATTGCCGAGGTGCCGATGGCGAGCGCGGCCGATCTCGATGCAGCACTCGATGCGGCTGACAAGGGTTTCAAGCTGTGGCGGGCAACCCCGGTAGAGCAACGTGCCGCCGTGCTCAAAAAAGCCGCCGCCTTGATCCGTGAGCGGGCAGAGGCGATCGCCACGCTGCTGACGCTGGAACAAGGCAAGCTATTGTCCGAAGCGCGCGCCGAAGTGTTGTCCAGCGCGCAAATCTTTGATTGGTGCGCAGAGGAAGCCAGCCGGACCTATGGACGGGTGCTGGTCCGCCCAAGTGGCCAACGCAGCATGGTGATCAAGCAGCCAGCCGGTCCCGTCGCGGCGTTCAGCCCGTGGAATTTCCCGGTCTATCTGATGGCCAAGAAAATCGCCCCGGCGCTGGCAGTCGGCTGCTCGGTGATTGCCAAGCCGCCCGAGGAAACCCCCGGCTGCACAGGGGCGCTGATGCGCTGCCTGGCCGATGCCGGGCTTCCGTCTGGCGTGGCCCAACTGGTTCACGGCGTGCCAGATACGGTCAGCCGCCACCTGATCGCCAGCCCGGTGATCCGCAAGGTCAGCTTCACTGGCTCGATTCCGGTCGGCAAGCACCTGATGCGGCTGGCCGCTGACAGCCTCAAGCGCGTGACGATGGAACTGGGCGGTCACGCCCCGGTGCTGGTGTTTGAGGACTGCAATCTCGACAAGACGCTCGATCTGGTGGTCCCGCAGAAGTTCCGCAATGCGGGACAGGTCTGCGTCAGCCCGACGCGATTCTTCGTGCAGGAATCAATCTATCAACGGTTTGTCGATGGCTTTGCTGCGCGCACGCGGGGTGTCATTTCAGGGGCCGGGCTCGATCCCGAAAGCAAGATGGGCCCGCTCGCCAATATCCGCCGCCCCGGTGCGATCGAGGCTCTGGTTGAGGACGCTGCGGCCAAAGGCGCCAAGGTGATGGCTGGGGGCAAGCGTGGCAACGCCGGATTCTTTTTCCAGCCGACTTTGCTGGCCGATGTGCCGGACAGCGCTGATATCATGAACAACGAACCGTTCGGACCGGTCGCGGTCGCTGCGCCGTTCAGCGATCTGGAAGATGCGCTCGGCAAGGCCAACCGCCTGCCCTATGGCCTCGCCGCTTTCGCTTTCACCGAAAGCCTGCGCACCGCCAACCTGCTGGGAGATGGGATCGAAAGCGGGATGGTCGGGATCAACACCTTCGCAGTCAGCGCAGTCGATGCGCCGTTTGGCGGGGTCAAGGATTCAGGCTTCGGCAGCGAAGGCGGAGTCGAGGGGATGGACAGCTATCTGGTGACCAAGGCGATCCATATGGCTTGAGGCTGCGGTTCGTGGGTGCCGCGAGCATTGTCCGGCAAGCAATTGCTGCGGCAGCGTGTTGAATGGCGCGGATGTTGGGGGAAGCGGACACGCACACGATGACTGCTTCACTGGTTTGGAACTGGCTTGCTTGGTCCAGCGAGCAACACGATCAATCCGCCCAATGTAGCCAAGTAGAGCAAGTTGCTAAAAAAGATTGATAAGAACGACGCCATGTTGGGGTCACTCCCCATCGCAACGCTGGAAAACATTTTCGGCATCATGACCGACGAATAGATGATGAAGGGAAGCGGCATCAGCCCCCAAGCACCTGACTTTCCTCGATCATGGAGCCTTCGAACCACCGCCGCAGCGAACAACAGAATTGCCAGGCCAAAGGTAACTGCCAAGAAAAGCGCCATGGACCCTGCAGGCAAAAACTCAGGATGATTGCCGTGGACCGAAATCGAATACTGCCCAGATCCGCTGGTTACCGTCGCCTGATCAGGGTGTTGCGCGGCAAATTCCTGCATCGCTTGCATAGTGCCGGCCATCATCGGGACGAAAATGACCATTCCCGCTAACATGGTGATGCCGAACGCAACGCCCGCATAAGGCCAAAAGCTCGCACGGTCTTCACGGCCAGCAAAATCAAACAATCTTTTGAAATGCTCTAACAGCTTTACGCTTGCTGACACGCTCTATCCCCAGTTGAGAATGCAAGCTAGCGAGCGCTGCACCACCACGTCAACCGTGCGAAAATTCAATGTCCGCAATGTTGCCGTGCCCGGAAGGCCGCGTTCGGCTGGAATGTTGGGGAAAGCGGACGTTCGCAACACAGACCAACTGCCACCCTAACTCAGATTTTCGGGTTGGTCGGAACGAGCAAATGGGGCACGTGGCAAACCATGTGTTACTCCCGTTCAATTCTAGCCGCGATTCCCCTAGCTCTGGTCTCCAATCAAGCACTGGCTGATGAGACATCGGAATCTGGGACCGATGACCAGATCGTCGTCTATGGCCGTGCCATCGATCGGGTTGGCGTTGCCACCAGCGGCTCGGAAGGCGTAGTCGGCTTTGCCGATTTCGAGAATCGCCCGATCAGCCGTGTCGGGGAACTCGCTGAAAATGTCCCTGGCCTGATAGCCACCCAGCATGCTGGTTCCGGCAAGGCAAACCAGTATTTTCTGCGAGGGTTTAACCTTGATCATGGCACTGATCTGGCAGGATATGTCGATGGTTCACCGGTCAATATGCGCAGCCATGGGCATGGCCAAGGTTATCTCGATCTCAATTTCATTATACCCGAAATGGTCGAGCGGATCGATTACACCAAAGGCCCCTATCATGCCGCTGAAGGCGATTTTTCGTCTGCGGGGACGATGCGCTTCACCACCAAGTCGAGACTTGATCGACCATTCGCTGAGGTGAGTGGTGGCTCGTTTGGGTACTGGCGAGGTTTGTTGGCGGGGAGCACCACCCTTGGCGATGGCACCCTGCTGGGCGCTGTCGAAGGCGCGGTATCGAATGGCCCTTGGGTCCTCGATGAGCATCAACGCAAGTTCAACGGGCTTCTTAAATACTCGGCTTCCGATTGGTCCCTTGGCTTGTCAGGCTACAGCAACAGCTGGGTTTCCACTGATCAGGTGCCAGAGCGGGCAATCACATCGGGCTTGATCCCGCGCAATGGCTTTATCGATCCAAATCTTGGAGGACGCGCTGGGCGAATTGCGGCGACCTTCAATGGTCAATTTGGCGATACAACAGTTTCAGCCTACGCGATCGGCTCACGTCTGCAGCTGACTTCGAATTTCACTTACTTGCTTGAAGATCCGGTGAACGGCGACGAATTTCGTCAGATTGACCGACGCGGAGTGTTCGGTGGTGCCGTCCACCGCGAATGGAAGGGCGACTCCTTCACGTTGCGAATTGGAGCCGACGCGCGCTGGGACCGTATCGGCAAGGTTGGTCTTTATCATACGACAGCTGGAACTGTGACTAGCGCAGTTCGCGAAGACCGGGTCGATGAATACAGCGGTGGGCTCTACGGCGAAGCTGAGGCCAAACTCACACCGAGTCTGCGACTGGTTGTCGGTCTGCGCGGCGACACCATCGGTTACAATGTCCGTTCTGGCCTTTCCGCCAACTCCGGCAGTGGCTCTGCGGTGATCCTTTCACCTAAGGTTGCGCTGGCCTGGAAGGCAGAAAATGGACTCGAATTCTATGCCAATTACGGTCAGGGCTATCATTCCAACGATGTTCGAGGCGCGGCCATTACGATCGACCCGAGCGATGGCAGTCCGGTCGATCAAGTTCCGGTATTCGCGCGCTCGCAAGGTGCCGAACTTGGCCTAAGAATCGAGCGCGGGAATCTGAATTTCTCAGCGGTGGGGTTCTGGCTCGATCTCAATTCCGAGTTGGTCTTCGTGGGTGATGCCGGAACAACCGAACCCAATGACGCCTCACGGCGCTACGGCACTGAGCTAGCCATGTTCTGGAAGCCGGTCCCGGCGATAACGCTCGACGGAACCGCATCTTGGACCCTTGCCCGCTTTCGCGGGGTGTCGGCGGGCCAAAACTCAATTCCTGGCGCGACTCCGTTTGTGCTGAGCGGTGGGATCAGTGCACGGCTCACGCCGGGGATCACAGTAACGACCCGCATCCGACATTTCGCCAGTGCGCCATTGATCGAAGATGGATCGCAGCGCTCGCAAGGCACAACTCTCGTCAATCTGGGAGCATACTGGGAAACTGGCCCAATGCGGTTCGGTTTTGATGTCCTCAATCTGTTCGACGCCAAGGACCCAGACATCACCTATTGGTATCCCTCCCGGCTGACAGGTGAGCCAACCGATGGAATTGAGGATCGCCATATTCATCCGGTCGAACCAAGACAGGTCCGAATCACGGCAAGACTGGCATTCTAGTAGACCAACTGAACCAAGTTTCTTACGTGTTCTGTGAGTATGTTTGGCAACCAAGGCGGCGGCATCGCCGCTCGATAGTCCTTCAGCAAACGGCAACTCTTGACTAGCTAAATTCAGGTTTTGAATGACAGCTATGTTGGGGAAAGCGGACATTAACTGGTCTCGAAGGCAGTCGTCTGGTAATACTTTCGACGTTGACGACATCGAGGTCTAGCGTTGCGCAAAGCTGGTTGACTCGCTTCACGAGCACGCCTCAACTTTAGGGACCGTTGTGATCGGGGGAGTTGGGTTGGCAAATCTTACAATCAGGCTGGCGCTACCTGTCGCGCTCTTCGCTTCGTTGGCCGCGTGTGATTCATCTCCTCGGGACGACCGCGTGTCTAAGGCAGTCGATGACGCGTATCGCGTTTGCGCCGCAATGATGGGCACAAACTTAGTCAGTAAATGTGATGTTAGCGGTTGGAATTCATCTGTAGACGTTCGGATTGATACCACCGCAAGAGAAGCGATTAAGATGTGCAGCGCCTCAGTCGCGATGGTATCGCAGCACACCACGAGTCTGTCGGGCAGTTGGACGCTTCGGATCTTTTCTCCGTTTAGTGGCGATAACGTGCTTGCCGAATGCCCGTTTTAGGCAGTGGCACACACGTATTGTAATGTCCGATTTGTTGGGGGAAGCGGACGTCAAGCGTCCCTACTTCCTACCCCTGTGGCCCATTCTATCCCGTTTTTAGCCAGTCTTCGGATTCGAGAATTGCAAGGAGCTGAGCAAACTCAATACTGTCCTCGCCCGAAGCTCCTACCGCGGCAAGTATGACGCGAAGCAACAAACGCTGCTTTATCATGAGGAGAAACTCCTGCTCCTTTGGTTCGGCTGACCTAAATTTCCGTCGAATTGAATCCAAGAGCTCATTCGCGGAGGCAAGCTTTTCACCATCACTATTGCCACTTAAGCCCGAAAACAATCTCGATCCAATTTTCTTGGTTTGCAAATTTTCCTTTTCGATTTTTGCAATCGTGACACGAATTTCTATTAATATCGCCGCTAAAGAAGATTTGATCTTATCAAATGGAGTGGCAGGAAATTGGTCATCGATAGGACTATAAGATAGGCTCTCTATTCTATCTTTAATTGACTGATCCTCGAAGGACATATCCTCCCACGTATGTGAAAACTTATTACGGATCTTGCGTAAATTCTCGAGATCAGAGAATTGCTCTGGCGTAATCAAACCAAGCGCAACCGCAGCTTTAATTCTGGAAGAGAATGTACCGAGCGGTGCGTTAAAACCGTCCAGAAGACCAGCTGCGGCAACATGCTCACGCATAAAAACACGCAAGAGTTCGCCCAAACTGTCCTCTGCAAAAGCGCTCAGAGATAGCACTAGGCCCCGTTCATCAAGGCCTGACAGGCGACGGTTTAGTCGGTTAAACTCGGCAAATCCGTCGCGGTCATCGGCAGTAGGAGTCTCCATCAACAGAAGATGCCCTGTTCCATTGATGCCCGCAACGTTGTCGTATCCGAACAGTCCGCTTTCGCGCAGCAGCTTGGCTTAGCAGCCGAAAACGATGGCCATGCAACGCGTCCAGCTCGCTAAGCCAGTTCCGGCCCCAAGCCTACATCCAGATCCCTTGGCCGCGTCAAATGCACCAACCGGGCGCAGCGGTCCTTGAGCTCGGACCACTTTTCGATATCGAGTTCGAGCACCGCGAAGCTGGCGGTCGGGAACTTCACTTCGACCACATCGCGCAGCGGGCTGGTTCCGTCGTCCGGGACGAGGTCAAAGATCAGATCTTCCAGCCCCGGATTATGGCCGATCATCAGCATGGACTCCGGATCGCCCTCGGTCTCACGCAGCAGGTCGAGCAGGGTTGCACTGCTGGCGAGGTAGATCCGGCGGTCCCAGTTGACCGCGACCGGCCGGCCAGCCGCTTCGCAAGCAATCTCGATCGTTTCAGCGCAGCGGATCGCGGGGGAAGCGATCATCCGGTCCCAGTTCACCCCATGATCGCGGATATGCCGCCCCATCACTGCCGCTCCGGTCCGGCCGCGTTCATTCAAAGGCCTGTCGAAATCGCGGGCGCGCGGGTCTTGCCAGTCGGACTTGGCGTGGCGGAACAATCCAAGGATTTTCAAGTTTGCGTCTCGCGCTGGATGGGTTGCCGTGAAACACCCGTGGCGACACGTTGTAAAGCCTCATCGAGCGTCAGGCGTGTGACAGGGGTTCCCACCGGAAAGGCCGACAGCAAGCGGCTCGGGAAAGCGGAAGAGAGCACTACGAATACGCCGTGATCGTCCTTGCTGCGGATCAGTCGGCCAAATGCCTGGGCGAGCCGGGCGCGGATAATCCGGTCATCGAAGGCCTGCCCGCCACCCGCCAGCCGCCGGGCACGGTGGAGGATCGAGGGCTTGGGCCACGGCACCTGTTCCATCACCACCAGCCGCAGCGAGTGGCCGGGCACATCGACCCCATCGCGCAAGGCATCGGTGCCGAGCAGGCTGGCGCGCGGATCGTCGCGGAAGATATCGACCAGGGTGCCGGTGTCGATCGGATCGACGTGCTGGGCAAATAACGGCAAGCCGCCCCGCGCGAGCCGGTCGGCGATCCGGCCATGGACCGCACGTAAACGCCGGATTGCCGTGAACAGGCCGAGCGCGCCGCCCTCAGCCGCTTCGATCAGCCGGGCATAGGCCCCGGCCAGCGCGGCAAGATCACCCTTCGGTACATCGGTGATAATCAGAACTTCGGCCTGCGCGGCATAGTCAAACGGGCTGTCAAAGCTCGACAGGCGCGGGGCTGTGCCGATTGTCGGCGCGCCGGAACGGACCACGGCGGCATCCCAATCGGGGCCGTCTTTCAGGGTCGCGCTGGTCAGCATCACCCCGTGCGCGCCTTCGAGCACGGTCCTGGCGAAGGGCTTCATCGGATCGAGCCAGCGGCGGTGGATGCCGACATCGAATTCACGCGCATCGCCGCGCTCGACTGCGAGCCAATCCACAAATTCGGGATCTGCCGGGCCGCCCAGCCTTTCAAGCAGCGCTTCCCACGCGCTGAGCAGTTCAACTCGCCAACCGAGCGAATGTCGCGCTCCTTCGATCCGGGCGCGGCCTGGGCCGTCGAGCCAATCGGGCGGTTCGGCCAGCAGCGCTTCAAGCCGCACGCCAAGCCGGATCAAGGGGCTGCGTATTTCGGCCAGCGCGGCCTGCGCCGCTCCCGCCAGTTCAATGAACGCTCCCTCAAGCTGCGCGGCCTCGGTTTCCAGCCCATAGCCCGCTTCCTGACCGCCACTTTCATCGCGGGCATAGACCGTGGCACGGACTGCTGAGAGCAGTTCCTCGAGCGGGCCCGACGGGGTGCTATCCTGCAACCGTTGCAACCAGCCATCGCCAGGCAGCGCCTCTGCGGCATGGCGCGCGGCAGCGATGGCCTTGCCGCCAGCCTCGTCATAGCTGGCGAGATCGGCGAGGCGGGCGGAAAGCCCCCGGCGGCGACCCTTCGCGCCGCGTTCCGGGCCGATCACCCAGCGCCGCAGCTCGATCGTTTCCGCCCCGGTCAGGGCAGCGGCGAAGGTCGAATCGGCAGCTTCAAATACGTGGTGACCTTCGTCGAACACGATCCGGGTCGGGCGCTGTGCGGCATCACGACCGCGCGCAGCGTTGACCATCACCAGCGCGTGGTTGGCGATGACCAGATCGGCCTGAGCCGAAGCGCGGGCCGAGCGCTCAATGAAGCATTTGCGGTAGTGCGGGCACCCGGCATAGACGCATTCGCCGCGCTGGTCGGTCAGAGCCTTGACCCCGCGCTGGCGGAACAGCGTGCCGAGCCAGCCGGGCAGATCGCCACCGATCAGATCACCGTCCTGGCTATATGCCGCCCAGCGCGCCACCAGCTGCGCCATGATCGCCGCCCGCCCGGTGAACCCGCCCTGCAACGCGTCCTCCAGATTGAGCAGGCAAAGATAGTTCTCGCGCCCTTTGCGGACAACGACCGGCTGAGTGCCATCCGCGCGAGTGCCGGGCCAGGCCCGCCGACTCTCGCGGCGGAGCTGGCGTTGCAGCGCCTTGGTAAAGGTTGAAACCCACACAGTCCCGCCCGAGGCATCGGCCCACAACGAGGCCGGAGCTAGATAGCCCAGCGTCTTGCCGATCCCGGTCCCGGCCTGCGCGAGCAACAGATGCGGCAGGCCTTCACGGCGGCGCGGTTCAAACAGATGTGCGGCTTCCTGCGCATAGTTGGCCTGAGCCGGGCGGCTCTCCGCGCCATTTCCGGTCAGCCGGGTCAGCCGCGAGTGGACATCATCGGCATTCAGCGAAACCTGCCTCGGCTGAGGACGCTCAGGTGCTTCTTCCCATTCGGGCAGGCGCGAAAACAGCCAGCGTTCGGCTTTGACCGGCGCTTCGATCCGCGCGGTCAGTAGGGGGGCCCACGACCAGCGGAGCCGTGTGAGGTTTTGCAGCGCCGACCAGGCCCCTTCACGCTCGGTCCAGGTGGGTGACTGGCAGGTGGCGAGCAGGGCTTCTGCGGCCTGCTGCAGCAACGAAGGAACGGCCTCATCGCCTGCCGGCTCGGACAGATCCAGTGCGCGCGCCAGCCCCTTTGGAGTCGGCACTACGAACCGCGCAGGAAACACGAATGCGAATAGCTCGAGCAGGTCGAGCCCCGACAGGTCCGGATAGCCAAGCCGGGTCGCCACCAGCGGCGCGTTGAGCATCAGCAGCGGGGTATCGGCCGCTGCGACAATCGCATCGCCCTTGGGGACTGTCCGCGTCGCGCCGTGCCCATCGCGCAGCCAGCAGCCACCGTGGCTCGCGTGGAGGGCAGGGAGGGGCAGCAAATCGTTCACCAGGAAACCGATAGAACGGAAATGGAACATGGCGCAAGCAGTTGACCGCAGCTTTGCCCTGCGCCAGCCTGCCTGCATGCCGAATCCTGCCCGCGCCGCGCTGATCGATCGCTTGCCCAAGGCGGAGTTGCATTTGCATATCGAAGGTTCGCTCGAACCGGAGCTGTTGTTCGAACTGGCACAGCGCAATGGGGTATCGATCCCTTTTGCCAACGTGGAGGCGGTGCGCGCGGCCTATTCGTTCAGCAACTTGCAGGATTTCCTCGATATCTATTATCAGGGGATGTCGGTGTTGCTGACCGAGCAGGACTTTTATGATCTGACCTGGGCCTATCTGACGCGCGCTGCGGCGGATACGGTGCGCCACGTCGAAATCTTCTTCGATCCCCAAGGCCACACTGCCCGCGGCGTAGCGTTCGAAACGGTGCTGGACGGGATCGAACGTGCGCTGATCGATGGCGAGGCGCAGTTGAGGATCAGCTACCGGATCATCATGTGCTTCCTGCGTCATCTGAGCGAGGAGGATGCCTTTTCCACGCTCGATCAGGCGCAGCCGTATCTTGACCGGATCCATGGTGTCGGACTTGATTCTTCGGAAGTCGGGCACCCACCAGCCAAATTTGTCCGGGTCTTTGCCAAGGCCCGCGAACTGGGCCTGCACGTTACCGCCCATGCCGGGGAGGAAGGTCCACCGGAATATGTCTATGAGGCGCTGGACCTGCTGCAGGTCGAACGGATCGACCATGGCAACCGCGCGCTGGAGGATCACGCGCTGGTGGCTCGGATCGCGGGTGAGGGGCTGACCCTGACGGTTTGCCCGCTATCCAACCTGAAGCTGTGCGTGATCAAGGATATGGCCGACAGCCCGGTCAAACGAATGCTCGATCTCGGGCTGAAGGCGACGATCAATTCCGACGATCCGGCCTATTTCGGAGGCTATGTCGGCGCGAACTTTCGGGCCGTTGCCGAGGCGCTCGACCTGAGTGAAGCCGAGATCATTACGCTCGCCGAAAACAGCTTCACCGGATCTTTCCTGCCCGTACTTGATCAGGCCCGGCATCTAGCCGAGATCGCCGAGGCCTCCCGTGGTTGAGAAGGTTTACCTGACCGCCGACCGCTTGCTCAAGGATTCATACCGGCTGGCCAATCTGGTGATCGATGCCGGGTTCCGCCCGACCCATCTGGTCGGCATCTGGCGCGGGGGTGCGCCGATCGGCATCGCGGTGCAGGAACTGCTGTCCTACCACGGGATCGAGTGTGATCACATCGCGGTGCGCACCTCCAGCTACTATGGGATCGACCAGCAGGACAAAAAGGTACGGGTCTATGCGCTGGGCTATCTGGTCGATACGCTGGGGCCGGATGACCGCTTGCTGGTGATCGACGACGTGTTCGATTCGGGCCGCTCGGTCCAGGCATTCCTTGGTGAATTGGCCGGCCGTTGCCGCTATAACATGCCTGAAACGGTCGGGATTGCGACGGTTTATTACAAGCCAAGCCGTAACCGCACCCCGCTCAAGCCCGATTTCTACGTTCACGAAACCGAAGATTGGCTGGTCTTCCCGCACGAAATCTGCGGTCTGACCGAGAATGAAATCCGGGCCCATAAGCCAGGGGCCGGGCTGATCCTTCGCGACTAGCGAGAGATATCGAACTTGCGAAACTGGTCTATACGCGCGAAGGGCCGGGCATCATGATCGACGATGCACTGCTATCCGCCGCACAGGTTTCCAAGGCTTGGCCGTTTGAAGAAGCCCGCAGGCTGCTGAAGCGGTTCCCGGATGGGAAACCTGGCGGAGCGCCGGTGCTGTTTGAAACCGGCTATGGTCCTTCAGGCCTGCCGCATATCGGGACCTTTCAGGAAGTGCTGCGGACCACACTGGTTCGCCGCGCCTATGAAGTGCTGTCGGGCGGCGCGCCGACCCGGCTGGTCGCGTTCAGCGACGATATGGACGGGCTGCGCAAGGTGCCCGACAATATCGAGAACCGCGCCGTGCTCGATGCCAACCTGCACAAGCCGCTGACCCGGATCCCCGATCCGTTCGGCTGCCACGAGAGCTTTGCCCATCACAACAACGCAATGTTGCGGGCCTTCCTCGACAGGTTCGGGTTCGACTATGAGTTCGTGTCTTCGTCTGACATGTACAATTCAGGTCAGTTCGATGCTGCGTTGAAAGGCGTGCTGCGCAATTGGCAGGCGATCATGGACATCATGTTGCCAACCTTGCGGGCGGAACGTGCGGCGACCTATTCGCCGGTGTTGCCGATCTCGGAGAAGTCCGGCGCAGTGCTCCAGGTGCCGGTTGCGGTGGTCGATGCCGAGGCCGGGATCGTGCGGTTTGAAGATAACGGCGAGACGGTCGAGCAGTCGATCCTTGGCGGAAAGTCGAAGCTGCAATGGAAGGTCGACTGGGGGATGCGCTGGACCGCGCTGGGGGTCGACTATGAGATGTGCGGCAAGGACTTGACCGACTCGGTTCGCGAAAGCGGCAAGATCACCCGCGCACTCGGTGGCCGACCGCCCGAAGGGATGATCTACGAGCTGTTCCTCGACGAGAATGGCGAAAAGATCTCCAAGTCCAAGGGCAACGGCCTGACGATCGACCAGTGGTTGAGCTATGGCAGCGAGGAGAGCCTGGGGTTCTATATCTACCGCGAACCCAAGAGCGCCAAAAGCCTCCACGCCGGGATCATCCCGCGCGCGGTCGATGAATACTGGCAGTTCCGTGAAAAGCTGGCCGAACAGCCGGTTGAACAGCAACTCGGCAATCCAGTGTGGCACCTGCTGCGCGCCAATGGCGAGCACGGCGGGGCCGGTGACAATTTGCCGGTCACATACGGCCTGCTGCTCAATCTGGTTGCAGTGCTGGGTGCCGGGGCCAGCCGCGATCAGGTCTGGTCCTATCTTGGTAATTATGTCGAGAACGCCGATCCGGTGGCGCATCCGGAACTGGACAAACTGGTCACGACCGCGCTGGCCTATAATCGCGATTTCATTGCCCCGTCGCTTGCGCGCCGCAAGCCAGAGGGCGGCGAAGTGCTGGCGCTGGCTGCACTTGATGAGGAGCTGGCCGCGACCAGCGACGATGCCACGGCCGAGGAACTGCAATCCCTTGTCTATGAAATCGGCAAAGACCCGCATTATGGTTTCGAAAGCCTGCGCGACTGGTTCAAGTGCCTGTACGAAACCCTGCTCGGCTCCAGCCAGGGGCCCCGCATGGGTAGCTTCATCGCGCTCTACGGGATCGCCAACACAAGGCTGTTGATTGCCGAAGCGCTGACCTAACGCCGGGCGCTACAGTCCGGGAATAATTTTCCAGCCCCAGCCAAGCAGTTTGCCCGGACGCATGCCCGGGATCACAATATTTGTCGGGCTGGCAGACAGATTGACCACAACGGTCAGCTTGTCCTTGCCCTTGATCCGGCGGAACGCGAAGACCTTGGAATTGCCGGTTTCGATGATCTGCAGGTTGCCGGGCTCATGCCTGTTTGACAGCGCCGGGTGCCGCTGTTTCAGAGCGAACAGGTACGGATAAAGTTTGCCGCGCGGGTTGGCTTTCCACTCGATCTGGTCCTTGTCGAAGAACTTGAGGCGCTTGTCGATGCCCGCTTCCTGCCCCGAATAGACCAGCGGCATCCCCGGCAAGGTTGCTGCCAGCACAGCCATCGCCTCGGCTCCATCGCCGTAGAGCTCCTGCTCGGTGCCGTGCCACGAATTCTCGTCGTGGTTGCTGGTGAAGATCATCCGGTATGACCCGGCCGGATAGGTTCGCGCAGGCTTGGTATAGTGCGCCGCCAGATCCCGGGCATCAGCCTTGCCCTTGGCGACAGCGACCAGCAGGTGGAACAGCTTCCAGTCATAGGTCATGTCGAACGCGTTCATTTGCAGTTCGGGCGTGTCAGCTTCGGCCAGCATGAACATCGGTTTGATCGCATCGAGCCGGGCCCGGGCCTGATCCCAGAATTCGACCGGCAAGGTCCAGGCGACATCGCACCGGAACCCGTCGATATCGGCGGTTTTGACCCAGTAACTCATCGCCTCGATCATGCCTTCGCGAACTTCAAGCTTGGAATAATCGAGCCCCAGAACGTCGGCCCAGGTCTCTTTCTTGCCGGTGCTGAGATCGGTGTAGTTATAGCCTTCGAGTTCGCCCTCGGCATTGCGCTTGTACCAATCAGGGTGCTGATCGACCCAGACATTGTCCCACCCGGTGTGGTTGGCGACCCAATCGATGATGACCTTGAAGCCCTGCCGGTGCGCCGCTTTCACCAGATGTTGGAAATCCGCGAGTGTGCCGAATTCGGGATTGATCGCGTAGTAATCACTGACCGCGTAATAGCTCCCGAGCGAGCCCTTGCGCTCCTTTTTGCTGATTGGATTGATCGGCATGATCCACAGCGTGTTGACCCCCAGTCGCTTCAGCCGCGGCAGGTGCCTTTCAAAGGCTTTGAACGTGCCTTCGGGAGTATACTGGCGGATGTTGACCTCATAGATCACCGCGCGTTCGGTCCAGGTCGGGTGGACCACCCTGGTGCGTCCCTCGGTGAGCGGAAGCGGAGCCTGCGCCAAGGCCGGGTTTGCAGCGAGCAGCAACGCCGCTGCTGAAAGGGCGCGAAGCAGTGCGTTCAACCAGTTGCCGATCATGTTCCCTACCCCCTTATCGCGCCAATCCAGCGATCAATCTTGGCTTCCAAAATTGGCAAGGGCAAGGCCCCGCTGCCCAGCACAGAATCGTGGAATGCGCGCATGTCGAACTTCGCGCCCAGTGCGGCTTGCGCTTTCTTGCGCAACCGCTGGATCGTCAGCGCCCCGATTTTGTAGCCCAAGGCCTGACCCGGCCAGACGATGTAACGCTCTACCTCGCTGGTCGCGTCGGTGCGGCCCATACCCGAATTGCTCAGCATGAATTCGATCGCTTGCTCGCGGGTCCAGCCCTTGGCGTGGAGCCCGGTATCCACCACCAGCCGCATAGCCCGCAGCATCTCGTCATCGAGCGTGCCCCAGTGCTGCATCGGATCCTTGTAGAAACCCATGTCGTAACCCAGCGTCTCGGCATAGAGCGCCCATCCTTCGACATAGGCGGTGTTGCCGCCATAGCGCTGGAAATCGGGCAGGCTCTTGTCTTCCTGCGCCAGGCTGATCTGGAAGTGATGCCCCGGCGCACCCTCGTGCAAATAGAGCGTGACCACTCCGGTCAGGAACCGGCTGGGCAGGTCATAGGTGTTGTAGAAAAACGTGCCGGACCTTGATCCATCGGGCGAGCCCTGGTTGTAAGAGCCGCCGGCTTCGTATTTTTCGCGGTAAGCCGGATAGGGCTCAATCAACAATCTGGCTTTGGGAACCGTGTTGAAATAGTCTGGAATTTTCGCATCGACTTCGCGCGCCGCCTTGGCAAAAGCAGCGGCGAATTCGGCCTTTGACTTGGGGTGATAGCGCGGGTTGGTGCGGATTTCGTCGAAGAATTCGCGCAACGGGCCCTTGAATCCCAACCGTTGCCGGACTCCGTCCATGTCACTCTGGATCCGTGTTACTTCGGACAGACCAAGCTGGTGCACCGCTTCTGGTTCCAGCCTGACTGTCGTCTGGCTCTCGATCGCGCGCAGATAGAACCCGGCACCCCCCTTCATCGCTGAAATGCCCACTGCGGTCCGCGCGGCGGGCAGATACTCGTCATTCAGGAAGGACCGGAGCTTGCGATACGCTGGATAGAGTTCGCCGGTAGTGGCGGCTTCATAGAGCTGCCGCAACTCGCTCTGGTGGACTGCCGGAACCTCCGCCGGGAAATCCCGAACCGCCGACGTGAACGGACTTTCCGCAAGCGACTGAGCCAAAATGGCATCGATCTGCCCGACCATGTTGCGGGTGGTTAGCTGAGTTTCCAGCACGCCGCTGTCCATCCCGTCGCGAAACCGGGCCACGGCATTGTCAAGCACTTGCGGGAATGCGCGCAACAGCTCCAGGTTGCGGCGGTAGTCCTCCGCATTTTTGTAGGGTAGCGGCCCGCCCTTGGCGACCAGCGAGGCAAATTCAACATGCAATCCGCCGAAATGGGTAAACGGCCGGACCGCATAGAGCGCGACCATATCCGGCTGGAGCCACAGCGCCGCCTCGCGCCGATCGCGCAGGTAGATATCGTAGGAAATTTGCCGTTCGGGGCTCAGCTTTGAGCGGGCGATCTTGCCGAGAGCGCCAAGTTGCCATTTGACCACACCGCGCCGTTGCCGTGCAGCCAGATCGGTGAAGACCTGGCGGAAAGCAGTCAGATTAGGCTTGCCGCCACGATAGATCAGGCTGAGCGGATCGATCGCATCTTCGCGCCGAGCAGAATCGCGGAACAGCGCCATCAGCTTGCTATCCTCGCCGCCTTCAGGCTCTGCAGCCAGTGCGGGCAGGGCGGCCAAGCCCGCGCCAGCCATCATTCCAGCAGCAAAGCGCCGCCGGGTCAGCAAACAATCCATCAATACCCCCATTTGCGCGAGCGGTACCATTTGGTGATGACGTATTTGACGCCCTTCACCACCGGATTGCCGGCGTGCATCGTGTTTTCGTTCGGTTTGCCGGTTGGCAGATTGTTGTTCCAGACCAGCAGTGCGCCGGGGGTTGGTTTAACCGCCATCCCCAGTTCGGTAAAATGCGTGTCGCCGCCGTCTTCGACCTGGTTGAGATAGGCCATCGCGGTGATCGAGCGTTGGCCGCCGCGCCCGGCTTCCACTGGCCAGTAGTCGGCCTGGGTCCAGAAACTGTCCATATGAAATTTGAACTGCTGACCCACGTCATAGCGTTGGCCCTGCATCGTCTCACCCCATTCATGCGGCAGTCCCAGCAGCGCGTCGATCCGTTCTTCAACCACGCGGATGAGCGGATCGTGGGCATCGACATTGCCCGAACTGCTGGTTCTCCATGGCTCGGTCTCACCGTGCGAGAGAACCGTCGATGGTACCGCCGTGCGATCAATCATTGCCATCAGTTGGACGCACTCTTCGGGTGAGAACACCCCGCCGACCGCCCAGATCTCGGCCTTGTCGGTTTGCAGCCGGTAAGCATCGGGATTGGCATCAAGGCGCCGCCGGACATGGGCTCCAACCCGGATCAAGGCAGTCCGATCGGGCGCAGGGGCTTCGCTGATGGCGCTCATCCTGCATGCCTATCCGATTGGAGCCGTGCGGCAAATGGGCAAACCATGCTGTTCGTCGAAGCCTGAACGCAAAAGGGCCCCGGGCATTGCTGCCGGGGCCCTTCCTGTTTGCCGGGTAGGCTTAGTAGAAGAAGTCGGTGATCACATCGGCCACTTCGCCGGAGTAGATGTTCACCAGCACCGCATCGTCATAATACCGGACCCAGCGATAGGGGCCATAGGCATCCGGCAGGCGATAATAGCCCGGATCGGCGATCCAGTAGTCCTCACCAAAGAACAGCGCATCCAGGAAAAAGCCCACGCTCAGCCGGGTGTATGAATAGCCGCGGTAAGGCGAATAGTAGCTGCCGACCTGGAAGTAGCTGGGGTGATAGCTGCGCCAGCCGTACCAGTCATAGCGGTTGTGATTACGCCAGCCGGTGTTCCAGCGATTGTAGTGATTGCCGTAGTTCCAGTTCCAGCTGTTGTTCCAGCCCGACCAGTTGTGCTGCCGCGAGCGATCCCAGTGACCCGACCAGTTGCGGTTGTTCCAATACTGCCGGTTGTCATGGTGGCCGCGATCACGCAAGGTGCGGTCACCGTCACGGTGCCGGTCAGCATCGGTCCAGTTGCGGCCCTGTTGTGTACGATTGCCGTCCGACCAGTTGCCGCTGCGCAACTGCCGCGATGGCGCGGCACGGACTCCGCCCTGCCGATGCTGCTGCGGAGCGGCGGCTTGCTGCGGGGGTTGCCCACCGCCGTTCCAATTGCGCCCTCCGCCTTCGCGGTTGCCACCACGGCTCTGCCAATCGCCGCTGGCTTGGCGTTGTTGCTGCGGAGCTACAGCTTGCTGAGGAGCCTGCTGGCCGCCACCGTTCCAGTTGCGACCGCCGCCTTCACGCCGGCCACCTTCACCACGATTGCCACCGTCTCGGCTGGCTTGCTGTTGCTGTTGCGGGGCAGCCTGCGGGGCTTGGCGCTGCTGTTGAGCCTGCGGTGGGGGCGCCCAGCTGCGCTGGCTCTGCTGCGGCGCTTCGCTGCGCTGTTGCGGTTCTTGCCGCTGCGGGCGAGCGCCATCGTCACTGCGATTGCCGCGGCCCTCGCTCCAGTTACGGCCGCCACTGCGATCCCGTTCAGCCGAAGCCATGGTCGGCAGCGAAAGCGCCGCAATCGCCAGCGCAATCACACTGGTGCGCCGCCAGTTCAGGTTCGAATTAACGGCCATGGCCGCATCTCCATCGTTGGGCACCGCACAATGCGGCGACATTGAGGCACTGGATACGCGAGTCGTTCTGTCGGCACGGTGAATGGGTTAGTCAGGATTGGGATGGGTTGGGAGGGGTGTTGGTGAAAGGAACGCAGATTCCCGCTCCACATCGTTGGTGGTACTATGTTTTGACCATTCCGATCCCTGTGATAGATTGTGCCAATGACCGAACAGGTGCCCCTTACGACGTCGCCGTTGCCTTACAAGCTCACGGTCGAAGACTTCTTCCGGCTCGACGATGCTGGCGCGTTTGAGGGCTACGGGAAGACTGAGCTGATCCGGGGGGAAGTCTATTACATGAATGCGCAACACCGGCCGCATGCCCGGGCCAAGGCCGCGCTTTACGATGCAATCCGAGACTGGATCGGGGCGCACAATACCGAACTTGCCTTGCTCAGCGAGGCGACGGTTGCGATGGCACCGAACAGCGCGCCGGAACCCGATCTGATTCTGACGACAGAACCCGATGGTGAAGGGCCAGTGCCGATTCATTCGGTCCGGTTGCTGGTCGAAATTGCCGACACCACGCAAAAGAACGATTTGCGAGTCAAGGCCGAGCTTTATGCCGAGCACGGCGTGCCGGAATATTGGGTGGTCGATCTCAAGGCCCAGCGCGTCCACCGGATGTGGTTGCCCGGCGCGGAGGGCTATACCCGGAACGATGAGGCAGAGTTTGGGGGGCGGCTTGTGGCGGCTACGATTGACGGGTTGTCGATTGAATTGCCGCCACTGAGGTAATTCGACGACCAATTCGGTCTACTAGGGGGGACGGATTGTCGCGTATGGGACGGCTATCAGTCCAAAATCAACCGGGTGCTGCGGCGGTATGTGGCTGGGGCGGGGCGGTGAGACGGGATTGTCAAAGACCAAGAGGCTGAAATGCAGTTCAACTTCTTTGCTACCGATAACGATCTGCTCACTTTGTGGCGCTGGATGTTCGACGTCCCAGGCATGCGCTTGCTGGAATCGTACTCAGAACCGGATCAGGATAATCGGTGGTTCGACGACTGGGACGAAATCGAACGGCGGGTTGGGGCAGGTCACCGGGGAGTTACAGCATGGCCCTCCAATGTCGGCGGAAATCCGCGTTGGCAAAAGATCACCTTCAATCCCGAAACTCAGCGAAAACTCAATGCAAAAGGCAGAACCGTACTGCACAGTCCTGCGTTCATTGATTACATCTGGCTCGGCGAGCAAAACGGGTGCCTCGGCGCAAGCAGCTTGATCTGCTGGAGTGAGAAGGGGGCAAATCAGCGTTCAGTGATCCCTGATGATTTGCTCGCCGAGGTTGATTGGAAGCAGTTGCGATCGGTCTTCGGCAAAATCCAGCGCCAGATCCGCAAGTCTGCCAACCACAAGCTATATGCGGCACCTATAATGCCCGATGCATGGGCAAAACTCGAAGACGGCAGCCTCAAGCTATGGGGGTGGGGCAATCCAGTCGATGCCACATCACCCTTGCTGCTCCCAGTCTGAGATTTACCGCGTCAGCTTCTTATACGCCAACCGCGTCGGCCGATCCGCAGCATCGCCCAACCTGCGCCGCTTGTCTTCCTCATAAGCCGCGAAGTTGCCTTCGAACCATTCGACGTGGCTGTTGCCTTCGAAGGCCAGAATGTGCGTGGCTAACCGATCGAGGAAGA
>CALMBN010000265.1 GCA_937860195.1 uncultured Novosphingobium sp. | reverse complement strand
GATCACACTTGGCCCACGGATACTGCGCGGCGAAACGGCTGCGATCGCAGCAACCGCGCTGTGGATGGGGACCAAGGGGGACTGGTAGGCACAATCCTGCTCGAGCTTGCTCGGGGAGGATTTTGTTGTAGCGCCGCCCTCAACTTCGCACTAACTCCGCCGCCATGAGCACAAGACAGGTTTCAGATCGCAACGATCCTTTGATCGAAAGCCGCAAGCAATTGCTGGCCCCGATGATCAAGGGCGAAAAACCCCGCGAACGCTGGCGGATCGGGACCGAGCATGAAAAACTGGTGTTCTGCGCAGGCGATCATCATGCCCCGTCTTATGACGAATCCGGCGGAATCCGCGATCTGCTGGTGGCTCTGCAGGACTATGGCTGGAAGCCCGTTATTGAGGGCGGCAACATCATCGCGCTGAGCGGAATAGACGGAGCGGTCAGCCTTGAACCGGCGGGGCAGCTGGAACTGTCGGGCGCACCGCTGGAAACGATCCACCAGACTTGCGCCGAAACCGGCCGCCATCTCGATCAGGTCAAAGCGATCGGAGCCAAGACCGGCAAGGGCTTTCTGGGTCTGGGCATGTGGCCAGACAAGACCCGTGCCGAACTGCCGATCATGCCCAAGGGCCGCTACGAGATCATGCTGCGGCACATGCCACGGGTCGGAACCATGGGCCTCGACATGATGCTGCGGACCTGCACAATCCAGGTCAACCTCGACTATTCGAGCGAAGCCGACATGGTGCAGAAATTCCGCACCAGTCTGGCGCTTCAGCCGCTCGCCACCGCGCTGTTTGCCAACTCGCCATTTACCGAGGGCAAGCCCAACGGGTTCCTGTCCTATCGCAGCCACATCTGGACCGATACCGACCCGGCCCGCACAGGCATGCTGGGCTTCGTGTTCGAAGACGGGTTCTGCTATGATCGCTACGCCGAATACATGCTCGACGTGCCGATGTATTTTGTCTTCCGCGACGGCAAATATATCGATGCGGCGGGGCAGAGCTTTCGCGACTTTCTTGCCGGAAAACTGCCTGCACTCCCCGGCGAACTGCCGCGCGAGAGCGACTGGGTCGATCACATGTCGACCGCGTTCCCCGAAGTGCGACTCAAGAGCTTCCTCGAAATGCGCGGGGCCGACGGCGGCCCTTGGAACAAGATTTGCGCGCTGCCGGCGCTGTGGGTCGGGCTGCTCTATGACCAGGGCGCGCTCGACGCGGCGTGGGACCTGGTCAAGGACTGGGACATGGCGGGCCGCGAGGAGTTGCGTTCGGCCGTGCCAAAGCTGGGCCTCGATGCGCCGCTCCCAGGTGGCGGGACGTTGCGCGACATTGCCGCAGAGGTGCTGGCGATCAGCCGCGCCGGGCTCAACTCGCGCAGCCGCCTCAATTCAATGGGCGAGACCGAGGCCGGGTTCCTCAATCCGCTCGACGCGATCGTTTCCAGCGGCAAGGTTCCGGCCCAGCGCCTGCTCGACAAATTTCACGGCGAATGGGGCGGCGATCTGTCGCGAATTTACGAGGAGGCGTTCTGATTATCCTGGTAATCGGTAAATTCCGGATGCCGCCGGAAAACATGGTTCAAGCCCGGCCTTTGATGGCCAAGGTCATGATCGCGACCCGCGCCGAGGCAGGCTGTGTCGAATACAACTATGCTGAAGACGTGCTTGATCCCGGCCTGATCCGGGTCAGCGAGGTGTGGGAAAGCCGCGAGCAACTGTCCGCGCATCTCAAAACCCCGCATATGGCCATCTGGGGCGAGGAACGCGCCGCGCTCGGGCTGAGCGGGCGGGCGATTACGGTTTATGAGGGGGATAACGGAACGGCAATCTGATCACTCAGCTGGCTGCGTTTGCAATACCGGGCGACGGCTCTTTAAGGTCTGACCGGCTTTGTGAAACAGTCTGGTGACCAGCGCATTGCGCTCCATCCAGTCAGAATAGGCGCGGTATTTGGGGTCTTCGGCCAAAAGGTGCTTCTCCTCGGTCTTGGCCCGCCAGAAATAGATCGCGCTGACACAGCCAAGGAAAAAGGCGTTGCGCACCGCATCGGTGGTCGAACCATTGTCGACCAGGAAAGGCATGGCCGCGCACCACCAGAACAGGTTCTTGGAAAGATAGGCCGGGTGCTTGGTGAAGGCATAGGGGCCGTTGGTCAGCACGCCGCGATAGGTCAGATTGGAAAAGCGGATCCCGAAAGCCACGGTCGCCCAGGCATAGATTCCGGTCAGGAACACCAGCAGCGCGGCCCAGACCCACAGCATGGTGGGATAGCCACCCAGCACGACGTGCCAGTTATCGTCGCCGGAGACACCGTTCAGGTAGAAAAGCGGCCGGTCCGGTCCGCCCATCAGCTGGAACGGCGGATAACACAGCAGTGCGGCAAGCCAGCCGGCAAGGAAGGGATTGGCCGAGCGGATCTGTGCGTCGAGCGGTTTCATCGTCAGGATATAGCCAACCGATCCGATCTGCTCATCGATCACAAACATCAGCGTGATCAGAAGCGTCGCGATCCCGACGGGCGAAAGGAAAAACTCGCTCCAGTCAGGCGACACCAGATTTTGGAAACCGCCCGGCACGATCATGATCATGAAGGCGGTGAAAAAGCCTTTGACCGCCCAGGCCCGGGCGTGGTGCCAGACCTGCTCTGGCTCGAACGGTTCGCGCCCGATCAGCATGGC
>CALMBN010000264.1 GCA_937860195.1 uncultured Novosphingobium sp. | reverse complement strand
GGCTTCAGCCATACGCGGGCAACCGCGTCCTTGCGGCGGCCGGTTGCGTAGGCACGGCCCTGTGCATCGACAATTTTTTCACGCAGCGGAGCTGCGGGCGCGACCGGAGCCGAACCTTCCGCACCCAGCGTCTGGAGATCAGCGAGCGATTCTACGGTGTCGGACATTATGCACCCACCTTGTTCTTGCGATTCATGGAAGCGATATCGAGCACCTTGGGCTGCTGGCCGTCATGCGGATGTTCGGTACCGTTGTAGAGGTGCAGGGCACGCATCTGCTGGCGACCGAGCGGGCCGCGCGGAACCATGCGTTCGACAGCCTTTTCGAGCACACGCTCGGGAAAGCGGCCGTCGAGCACCTTGTCGGCAGTCACTTCCTTGATCCCGCCGGCATAGCCGGTGTGCTTGTAATAGGTCTTCTGCTTCAGCTTGTTACCAGTCAGCTTGACCTTGCCTGCGTTGATCACGACCACATGGTCACCGCAATCGACGTGGGGGGTAAAGCTCGGCTTGTGCTTGCCGCGCAGACGATTGGCGATGACCACGGCGAGACGCCCGACCACCAGTCCTTCGGCATCGATCAGATGCCAGTTCTTTTCCACCTCGGCCGGTTTGATCGACCGGGTGACCTTGCTTAGCGCCTTCATTGGCCAACTCTTCCTTGTAAAGGGTCATCACCCTTGACTGTTGTCGCGAATCCGTATTGCCGGACCAGCGCGAAGGCGGCCCAATCGTTCAACCGCGCAGCAAAGTCAAGGTTTCTGCGCCTTTGCGAAGAGGTAAAATAATACCGCTAAGGCGTGGCGGGTGCGATGGTCCAGACTTCGCGCGACACTTTCTCTGTTCCGGCCAGCCGTGTGGTAACCGTTCGCTCAACCCGCTGCGGCAGGCCGCCGGGCGCAATGCCATCAGCGCGGACCCGCACTTCGACCACGCCTTCGCTGCCGTCAGCCATTGGCACGAGGCGGGTTTCAACCCGTTCCCGGGACCCGGGGTTGAACAGGAATGAGGGCCACGCAGTGCCATTCGGCACAGCAGCAAGCTGGCCAACCAAATCGATGCCTTCGCGCTTGGCCGGAGCGGCCATATCGGCCCTGGCAATGATCCCGCTGGCCCGAATCGCGACTTGCCGGCGCATCGCCGGATCGAGCGCCACTGCCCCGCCTGCGCGAATCATGCCGGATTGGTCGAGCATCGCCGGGAACAGCCCGGTTTCGACCCGCTTGCGTTCGATCTCGGCCAACCCGGCCAATCCGGCGGGGGCCTGAACCTCTGCACCGATCTGTTCGCCGTCGAGCCGATAGCCGTTGTCGCTCGAGGTGAACCGAATAGCGTATGTTCGCGTGACGATCAGCATCTTGCCATCGTTCAGTGAACGATACAGCGTTCTGGTTAGCAGCAGCGGGGTCGCCGGCGGGAGAAAACGGGCCACCTGAACTTCAGATCCGGTTGCCGCCGCCGCCGCCGCGATTGTTGCAGGAAGAAGCGCAGCTGCGCCTGCCAAAAGTGCTGCCCGGGCGGTCATCGTCTGGTCTCTGAGGTCATGCTGCCAATCCGGACCAGCCTGGCAGCGTCGTTCGAAATGCGCACACTTCTCTCCACCGTTGCCTTCCGCCAACCTTGTTTGCCGGATACGGAGCCTGCTGGACCCCGCCTATTCGCGCAGGCCGATGCGCATTCGTCAAGTATTTCTGCGGAGTGAGTGACAGAGACAACTCTGGCCAAACGACCCGAAGCAGGTCGTCAGCAACGTCAATTATCATTCCAGTTCAGGCTTTTGCCTGCCCGAGCCGGTGTGCACCCCAGACAGTGGCAACAAGCAGCAAGGCCCCGGTCAACTGGTGCAATCCCGCCAGCCAGATCGCCGTTCCGCTCCACACTGTCGCGATTCCCAGCAGGATCTGGATGCCAAAAGCAGCATGAATCGCCAGCGAAGCGCGTCGCTCGATCGGACGCAGTTGCCGCGCCAGCACGATCAGGATCGCCACGACCAGCCAGGCCCACCAGCGGTGAAAGAAATGCACCAGATAGGGATCGCCAAACAGCGCGTGCGCGGCGCCCTGCGTCCAATCAACCCCTGCAGGAAACAAGCAACCCTGCATCAGCGGCCAGGCATCAGCACTCAGCCAGCCGCCGCCTGCAACCGGTCCGGCGCGTAGTCCCGCCACCAAAGCGCCGAAAAACAGCTGGATCGCCAGCGCCCCTAGCGCGATTGCGCCAAGGCGGGTTAATCCAGCCTGCGCCTGGCCGCGCGCAACGGCCTTGAGATCGAGGGCGGCCCAGATCAGCAGCGCCAATGTAATCAGCGCAAGACCAAGGTGGGTGGCCAGCCGCAAGTGGCTGACCTTGACATCGTGGGTCAGTCCAGACTTCACCATCCACCAGCCAACCGCGCCTTGCAGCGCGCCTAGCGCCAGCAGGCCGAGCAGCCGCGCAAGATAACCTGCCGGAATCATCCGTTTGAACCAGAACCAGGCGAGCGGCAGGCCATAGGCCAGCCCGACCAGCCGCCCCAGCAGGCGGTGGAACCACTCCCAGAAAAAAATCTCCTTGAAACCGGCAAGAGTCATTCCGGCCGGTCCATTGACTTCGGTAAACTGCGGGATCTGCTGATAGGCGGCGAATTCCGATTGCCACTGCTCCTCGCTGAGCGGTGGCAGCGCACCGGTGACCGGCCGCCACTCTGTTATCGAAAGGCCGCTTTCGGTCAGCCGGGTAATCCCGCCGACCACGATCATTATCACGACCAGCGCGGCAACCGCAAAGAGCCAGCAGGCCAAAGCGAGCGGTCGAACGGAGGCAGCGCGTGATGTCATGGGCTGCGCTCTGCTGCGGCCCGTCGCAAAGCGCAAGGGACTTGGCACCGAAGTGCAGGACCAGGGCTTGCGCAATGTTACACCATAACATACATGGCGAGGCGCATGCGTGACACGATGGTCTTGATTCGCGACCGGCTGGACCGGCTGGGCGTGCTCGTCTCCGGGCTCTGCGCGCTGCATTGCGTGGCGGGAATCCTGCTGGTTGCGGGGCTCGGGATCGGCGGAGAAGTCTTGCTTGATCCTTCGATCCACCGGTTCGGATTGGCGCTGGCGATTGTGGTCGGCGCGATTACGCTTGGCCTCGGCATTCTCAAGCACGGTGATTTGCGGCCCCTTCAGCTTGGCGGGACCGGCCTTGGACTGATGATCGGCGCGCTGGTCTTTGGCCACGGCCCGGCCGAAGCGGTGCTGACCATTGCGGGTGTGTCGTTGCTTGGCTGGGCTCACATCCACAACTTGCGGCTGAGCAACTGACTGCTATTGGCGGGGCATGACTGCCCAGATCTCCCTCATCCTCAACGGTGAACCGCGCCGCGCTGCGCCGGGTTCGATCGCCGATCTCGTTCGCAGCCTTGCGCTTGATCCGGCCAAAGTCGCGGTGGAGCGCAACGGTGTAATCGTTCCGCGCTCTACACTTGGCGGGGTTGAAATCGCCGATGGGGATCAGTTGGAGATCGTTCATTTCGTGGGCGGCGGGCAGGGCCCTGCGGTCGCGGCTAGCGGAGCCGAAACCGAAATCGATACCTGGAGTGTCGCGGGCCGCACATTCACGTCGCGCCTGATCGTTGGCACCGGCAAGTACAAGGACTTCGCCGAAAACGCAGCGGCGGTTGCTGCAAGCGGCGCGGAAATCGTCACTGTGGCGGTACGCCGGGTCAACGTGTCCGATCCCACTGCCCCGATGCTGACCGATTTCATCGATCCCAAGACGATCACTTATCTGCCCAACACTGCCGGGTGCTTCACTGCCGATGATGCGATCCGCACCCTGCGGCTGGCGCGTGAGGCGGGCGGCTGGGAGCTGGTCAAACTGGAAGTGCTGGGCGAGGCGCGGACGCTTTATCCTGACATGCGCGAAACGCTGAAAGCCACCGAAGTTCTTGCCAACGAAGGCTTCCTGCCGATGGTCTACTGCACCGACGATCCGATTGGTGCCAAGCAGCTCGAAAGCGCCGGGGCCGTCGCGGTGATGCCGCTGGGTGCACCGATCGGGTCGGGACTGGGAATTCAGAACCGGGTGACGATCCGGCTGATTGTCGAAGGCGCAAGCGTTCCGGTGCTGGTCGATGCCGGGGTCGGCACCGCCTCTGACGCGGCAGTGGCGATGGAACTGGGCTGCGATGGGGTGCTGATGAACACCGCGATTGCCGAAGCGAAGGATCCGATCCGGATGGCCCGGGCGATGAAGCTGGCGGTTGAAGCCGGGCGTCACGCCTATCTTTCGGGCCGGATGGCAACCCGAAGATATGCCGATCCCTCCAGCCCGCTGGCGGGGCTGATCTAACTTAACAAGTTGTCAATTTCACTCCCGTGTTTCCACACAGTCGCGCTGTAACAGGCCGATAGCTTTCATGGTTAACATTTTTCTAACCAAGTTCTGGTCAAACCCATCCTAACCAACTTGGGGGCAAGACCATGGCGAGCACCGGAACCGCATCATTGACTATCGCCGAACTGCGCGAATTCGCCGGGTTCACGGCGTGCGAGCAGCGCTATATCAAGCGCAGCCTTGATGTCGGGCTGGGGCGGCAGGATGCGTTCAAGCTGTGGGCACGCGATGCGGCTGAGACTGCCTCGATCCGCAGCCAGTATGTGGTTTATCAAGAGCTTAAGGTTCTGCGCGGATCGGTTCCGCAGGAAACCGGGTTCGAAGCGCTTGAAGGCTTTATGGGCAAGCTGATGCGGATTGCTGCGTTCGATCTGGCGCAAGAGCGGATTTCCTGTTTTTCAGCCTTCCGGTTTCTGTACGAGCGGCTGCTTGGGGCCGATGCCCGTCCGTTCCTGCCGAGCGCATTTTGCGCTGCCGCCGCCTTGCCGCAAATCCGCCCGGAAAAGCGCAAGTTTCTGCTCCAATCAATCAGCGAAGCGGCGGCAACCGCACCCGGCTGGTCTGCCCGCGAGCCTAGTTTTTACCCCGAATGGATCGAAAAAGAGGCGGCTTGATCGGCTCAATTCGAATGCAGGCGATTTTCCGAATCGACAAGCGTCAATTTAACGGGCAAACCCCGCGCTGCTCGCCTCTGGCGGGCAAGGGTTAACACAAGGGGATTCCCAGATGAAGAAGATTGCTCTGTTCGCCGCCATCGCGGCTGGCTCGATTGCCGTTGCCGCTTGCGGCGGAAAGACTGAAGAAGCTGCTGCTCCGGCCACCGAAGAAACCACTGCTGCCGATCCTTCGGCTGCTGCTTCGGAAGACGCGACTGCTGCGACCGACGCTTCGAGCGAAGCTCCGAAGATGTAATCACTTCGCATTTGCGAAGTTATCCGGACAAGGGCTGGTGCCGATGGGTGTGGACCACCGTCGGCTCCGGCCCTTTTCTTGTTCAGCGCCGGATCCAGCGCTTTCGCACGAATTCGCCGGGCGGTAACTCCACGTCAACCATTACAAGCCTATTTTCGCCCCAGGCAATTCCGGGGAAACGGGTGTGACAACGATTGCAGTCGACGGATTGAACGAAGAAGCGTTCCGCCGCTCGATCGAAAGCAGGCTGCGCCAGGGCCGGTCAGGCGAGGCGGTCAAAAAGCTGCGCGCACTGCTCGAACCTTATGCCGGCGAGGGGCGCATCCTGCCTGCGCGGTTCCTTTCGGTCCAGGCGGGCGACCTGAAGCTGACCGGTTGGGAACAGCTGGGCGAAGCGATTTCACGCAACGACCGCGCTGGCTGGCCAATCACCGCGTTGTCGATCGCGTTTGGCTGGCCCGGCGAAGAGGTTCTGCGGCCGGATGAGCGCGGCCATCTCAGCCCGATGGTTGAGACTGGCTACTTCACGGACGAATCCTATCCGTTTTCTCAGAGCCGCCGCGAAGACCTGCTCGAGGGCTATTCCTATCATGGCTGCACCTGGGCCGGCGATTCCACGGCGACCGACACAGTTCTTGCGCTTGAGGGAGTCGACGATCTCCACGGTGCGCTCGCGGCGCTTGAGGCCGAGCTACTGGCCAGCGACGCGCCGGATGAAGAGGCAATTCGGGCCGGATCGCTTGGAGCCTGCCTGCTCTCGGCCTTGCTGTTCCAAGCCGTAGATGAGCGAATCAAATCGGGCAGTTTGCCTCGTCCGCTCTGCGTGCTGGCCGGCAGTAATGGGGTTTATCCCTATTTCGACGCACCGGTTTCGGGCATGTCCGAGGACGCGATCAAGGCGGCTGAAGCTGCCGAAGTTGACGAGGCCCAGGTTAACCGGGCGGTCCCGGGCCCACGCTATTCCAGCTTGCTGGTCACCGGAATTCCGCGCGCGCGCAAGCGAGCGGTGCTGGTGCTCGAAGAAAGCCCCGAACAAATGGCGCTTCGAACAGCCGATTTGCTAAGCTCAAACGATGCAGCGCTCCCCGCCATGCCGCCAGTCAACAGCTACAGCGCCGAGCCGCCAGCACCAGCCCTTGCCGAAGCGGGGATTACGCCAGTGGTTGGTGGCCCGTTGATGGCCAAAAAGAAATCGAGCGATGCATGGGACTTCCGTGACATGCTCAGCCCGCGCGAGGACGGCGCACCAGACCACCTGAATGTGCCAGAGCCCGAAGTGCCCCATGACAATTCGGCGAAGTCAGAAACACATTGGCCCGAAGCTGACCTGTCCCCGCAGGACGCCGCACCAGACATCGCGCCGGACGTCGAAATCACCATCGATTCGCCGGAGCCCGAAGTGCCCCACGACAATTCGGCGATGTCAGAGCCTGCTTGGCCTGATGCTGACCTGTCCCAGCAGGATGCTGCACCAGACATCGCGCCGGAAAGCGACATCACCATCGATGCGCCGGTGCCATTCGAACCTGAAGACCGGGCCTTCGATTTCTCGCCGCCCACATCTCAGCCGATTTCGGTTCCAACCCCGGCGCCCGGTTTCGACCTGCTCGGCCCGCCGATGGAGCTCCGGCTCGAATCGCTTATCAAGCAATCGCTCCCGGTCCCCGACATGGCGGACGAAATAGAGCCTGTGGCTCCCGAGATACGCGAACCTCTCGAACTGACCGAACTCGCCCTGCCCGAGCCGATGACCCTCCCGGAGGGGCCGGTCTGGTGCTTTGGCATCGGCTATCTCGAAGATGCCGAGGAAGAAGCTGCCGCATGGCAAGGCGTTATCGACTGGGCGGAGCCGCCCGGCCCCGGGCTCTGGGCCCGCTTGCGCAACTGGCTGATGCGCAGGGGTTGATTACCCCTTGTACAAACCATCCAGCCGCTCGCCATAGCGGGCCTTCAGCTTGTGGCGGCGGATCGATTGCTTGGGGGTCATTTCCTCGTTGTCGATCGTGAACGGCTCGTCGGCGAAAGTGAACTGACGGACCTTTTCGATCACCGACATGTCATGATTGACCCGGTCAATCGCGCCGCGCACCGCCGAGCGGAACGCGGGCAGATCTTGCAGTGCTTTCAGGTCAAACTTTTCACTGTTGTCGCGCGCCCACTCCAGCGCCCATTCGGCATCGGGCACGATCAGCCCGACCACATAGGGCCGGCGATCCCCCACCACCATTGCCTGAGCGATCTCCGGCTGGAGCGTCAGCAGGCCCTCGACCCGCGCGGGCGAGATATTGTCGCCCTTGTCATTGACGATCATGTCCTTCTTGCGGTCGGTGATCATCAGCCGCCCGGCGCTGTCGAGATGGCCGATGTCGCCAGTGTGGAGCCAGCCATTGACCAGCGCCTTGTCGGTTTCGGCCTGATTGCGCCAATAGCCGTGCATGACAAGCTCGCCCCTGACCAGGATTTCCCCGTCCTCGGCGATCCGCACTTCGACCCCGTGGAGCGGCGGGCCGACGGTGTCCATTTTTAGGCCTGCGCTGGGCCGGTTGCACGAAATTACCGGGCCGGCCTCGGTCTGGCCGAAATGCACCCAGAGGTCACCGGCCTTCTTCTCGGTGCCGGTGACGCGGAAGAGCCCGGCCTTGCCGGCGCG
>CALMBN010000263.1 GCA_937860195.1 uncultured Novosphingobium sp. | reverse complement strand
AGGCTTTTGGGGCGAAACATTCAGGGGGCCGGAGCAATCCGGCCCCCTTTTTGTTATGCTGTCGTTCGAATCAACCACGAGGTGTCGCGATGAATCGGTTTGTCCTGTTAGTTCCCGCTCTTTCCGCGCTCGCGGCCTGCACCTCGGTCGGTCAAATTCCGACCGCCAAAGTGGCAACAGCAACCCTGCGCCAGGCCAACGGAACCTCGGCCGGCAAGGCAATCATTACTGCTTCTGGTGACAAGCTGACTTTGACAGTGGCCGGCATCGGCCTTCCAGCCGGAATCCACGGTTCGCACCTCCACATGATCGGACGCTGCGAAGCACCTGGCTTCACGACAGCAGGCGGGCACCTCAATCCCGGCGCACGGCAGCACGGCAGGCTAAACCCGGCTGGCAGCCATACCGGCGATCTTCCCAATCTGAACGTCGATGCCAAGGGCATCGGCACGCTTTCGATCGAGCTTTCCGGCACGCGGGCTGATCTCGAAGCTGCGCTGTTCGATGCTGATGGGACTGCTTTGGTAATCCACGCAACGGCGGACGACTATATGACCGACCCTACCGGAAACAGCGGCGCACGGATCGCGTGCGGGGTTCTCTCTCGGGGTTAAGGGCGTTACTCGCCAGACCGTTCTACCAGCGATGCTTCAGCCTGTGGGACAGTACGGTAGGCATAGTACAGCAATGCCAGCGCAATCGGGGCCACTCCGACCAGCGACAAGATCCCGGTGCGCAGATCGCCGACCAGCTTGCCGTCCATCTCGGTCCCGGTCAGATCGGAAACGAGTCCGACCAGATAGGGTCCGAACGCCAAGCCAACCAGTGTGGTGCCGAGAAAAAACGCAGCGGTTGCGGTCCCGCGCATGCGGGGCAGTACCAGATCCTGCGTCGTCGCTGCCGCAGCCCCCAGCGCTGCTGCACCGAACGTCTGCGCGAGGAAGGTCATCGCATAGAACAATGTTTCGTTGCTGGTTGTGAAGCCGATCCACAGCGGCACGATCGGGGCAACCACCCCGAATACGATCACCAGCACCCGGCCCGCTGGATTGCGCGCACGCAGGGCGTCGGCCAGTCGTCCGCCGATAATCACCCCCAGAAACCCGCCGAGTGCACCGTTGCTCCCGAGGATAAAGGCCAGTTCCTGCTTGGGCAGCTTGAGCACGGTTTCGGCATAGGGCGCGGCCCAGAACCCCAACGCCCAGCCGACCAGCGAGACCAGACTGTAGCCGAGCGTCGTACACAAAAACGCCGGGGTTCCCCAGATCAGGCTCCAGGTCGCCGGATCCCGGGCCTTGAGCGTGCAGGCCCACGAGAATACGGCATAGTAACCCAACCCAACCGAGGCCCATTGCGGCACGTTGCCAGTCAAGCCGATCATCCCCCAGACAAACAGCACGACCAGCGCCGCAGCGCCCAGATTGAAAGCCAGCGCGACCGGCCCGCGTTGCCATGCGCCATAGAGCGTGAACGGTGGCACGATGGTTGAAAGGTCCGATAGGAACGTCCCGAACGGGGCAGGTGAACTCGGGCTGACCAGCCCATCCATCGCCCCGCGCACTGGCTCTCGCAGGCTCAACACCCACAACGACATCAGCAGGCCCGGCAACCCAACAGCGAGAAACGCTGCCTGCCAGCCGACCAGTCCAAGTGGCCCGCCACCCGGATAAGCGGCATTCCACGACTGCCCGATCTTGGCGCCGATCAGCAGCGAAATCCCGCCGCCGATGTAGAGTCCCGACGAATAGATCGCGAGCGCGGTCGCCCGTTGGTGCTTGGGGAAGTAATCGGAAATCAGCGAATAGGCGGTCGGCCCCGCGCTTGCTTCGCCCACGCCAACTCCCATCCTGGCCAGCGACAGCGACAATTGGTCGCGCGCCAGGCCCGAAAGCGCGGTCATCGTTGACCACAACGCCAGCCCGATCGCCAGCAGCTTTTTGCGGTTCCAGTTGTCAGCCAGTCGCCCCAGCGGCACCCCGAACAATGCATAGAACACCGCAAAGGCCGCGCCACCCAGAAAGCCCAGATCGCTGTCAGTCAGCGCAAGATCGCGCTTGATATCGACTGCGAGGATCGAAAGAATCTGCCGGTCGATGAAGTTCAGGATATAGACCAGCACCAGAATGAACAGCACATACCAGCTATATCCGCTGGCCTTGGGGTCGGTCGGTGTCTCGCCCGTTTGCTCGTCCACTCGCATTCTCCCTGGAAGTTCTATGTTGCGTAGCGCGTGGTATCGGTAACCCCGGCTTTCGCAAAGCCTTCTCGGCGAAGGCGGCATGAATCGCACAGCCCGCAAGCCGATCCGTCAGCCTGCGGATCGTAGCACGACCAACTGAGCGCAGGATCGAGGCCAAGCCGGTACGCCTCACTGGCGATCTCCGCCTTGCCCAGAAATTGCAGCGGGGCGTGGATCTGGAAACTATCGCCCTCTGACCCGGCCTTGGTGGCAAGGCTCGCAAGATCGGCAAAGGCCGCGATGAATTCGGGACGACAATCAGGGTAGCCCGAATAGTCGAGCGCATTGACCCCGATCACCACATCGCGCGCTCCCAGTGCTTCAGCCCAGGCGAGAGTGAGCGAGAGGAAGACGAGGTTGCGCGCCGGGACGTAGGTGACCGGGATCTCATCCCCCACTCCGCTCTTGGGCACTGCAATATCATCGGTCAAAGCCGATCCCCCGAACGCACGCAAATCGAGCGGCAGGATCACATGCCGCTCTGCCCCGATCTGCGCCGCGATTTCCCTCGCTGCATCAATCTCGCACCGGTGGCGCTGGCCATAGTCGATGGTCAGGGCCTGGACGGCAAAACCTGCCTCTCGCGCCAGAGCGGCGCAGACCATCGAATCGAGCCCACCCGAAAGCAGGACCACGGCCTTGCGCCCATTGCCACCTGAAAGCGAATTCATCGATGCGGGCTAGCCTTTGACCGCGTTCAGCGCAACCGGTCAGCAGTCGCCGATGCGCCGAGCCTCGGCCGCAAATTCGAACGGCAGTCCGCTTGCGATTCCCTGGCTTTCGATCTGGATCAGCCGACCGGACTCACGCTTGATTTGTGTGCGACCATAACCGCGGCCTTTACAGGTGTATTGCACGACCACTTGCACTGGCGTGTCTTCTACAACAAAGCGATCACACACCAGGCCAGCATGGCGCAACTGGATCAGGCCGCGACCGTTACTGAGGCAGATCCGCTGTGGCTGGGCCCCGGCTTCACGCGGGCGCAATTCCCACCGACCAGCCTCCAGCCCATCGAGCATCGCCAATGACGGCCCTGCCCCCATCGCCGGAGCGACAGACGCGAAGAGGCCAGCCAAGACAGCCCCTGCCAGGCGAGACGTTCGTATCACAGACTGAATTACTCCCTGTTCGCGCCTTGGCAACTAAGTTGCAATCGATACACAAGGTATATCACAGCGCCGCACCGCGACCAAGCGTGCAATTTCAACGATGGGCTGAACGATCTAAAGCGGAATTTCGAACAATCGCGAGCAGAACGCGCAGTCGACCACGATCTTTCCGTCATCGTCGCGCATATCAAGCCGCTCGGCCTCAGGGAACTTGGCCAGCACCGACTGGTAATGCTCGATCGAGCAGCGGCACCCGCGCGTCAGCGGCGCGTGATGCTCAATCCGGACCTCGTCTTCCTCGTGATACAACCGCCAGACCAGCGCTTCGATCGACAGGTCGGGATCGACCAGTTCTTCGTGCCGGGTGCTTCCGGCCAGCACCGCGACATGTTCCCACTGGGGATGATCCAGCCGCACGTGCAGCCGCTCGCGTCCTTCTTCGCCTTCGGCCAGATGCTGCATAAGCAGTCCGCCCGCAGTGCAGCCGGCCTTGTCCGAGCGGACTCCCAATCGAATCAGCGTCGGAATCTGTTCCGATTGGGCAAAATAGGCCTCGCAGGCCTCGGCCAGTGAGGCCCCCTCAAGCGGAACGATCCCCTGATAGCGCTGCCTGGTGCTGGCCACATCAAAGATCACCGCCAGATATCCGCCCTGCCCGAACAGCGCGAACAGCGATGGGTTGGCACCCAGCATCGCCAGCCGATCGGCATCGTGACGGACATAACCGCGCAATTCCCCGCCGCGATAATCGCAGACCAGCAGATCGACCACGCCGCCCTGGGTCTGGGCTTGCAAGGTCAACTGGCCTTCCCCATCCTTCAGCAACGAGCCGATCAGCGCGGCCAGGACCAGGGCTTCGGCCAGCAGATGCTTGATCGGCACCGGATAGTCGTGCGCGGCCAGAATCGTCTCGAGCACAGGACCCAGCCGCACCACCCGTCCGCGCGCATGACGCGAAGGGATGGTCAGGCCCAGCACCCGGTCATAACCGGTCTCACCCTCGGCAATTTGCTCCGGCGCGCTCACAATTGGCCAAAGACCCAGCGCAGGATCGATTTCTGCGCGTGGATCCGGTTCTCCGCCTCGTCCCAGACTGCCGATTGCGGGCCGTCGATCACCGCGTCAGTCACTTCCTCGCCGCGGTGCGCAGGCAGGCAGTGCAGGAACGCCGCATCGGCCTTGGCCCCGGCCATCAGCGCTTCGCTCACCTGATAGGGTGCCATCGCCGCGAGCTTGTTATGGGCATGATCCTGGCCCATCGAGACCCAGGTATCGGTCACCACGACATCCGCCCCGCGCACCGCCTCGGCCGCATCGCGGGTCAGCGTGATTGTCGCCCCGGCAGCGCGCGCACGCTCGACGAACGTGGCATCGGGCTCATAGCCCTGCGGCACTCCGGCGCGAACATTGAACTTGAACAGCCCGGCTGCCTCGATCAACGAGTTCAGCACATTGTTGCCATCACCCAGCCACGCCAATTCCAGTCCCGGCAGTGCCTTTCCGCTTTCAAGCAGGGTCAGCAGGTCTGCCATGATCTGGCAGGGGTGCGAGCTATCGGTCAGGCCATTGATCACCGGCACATCGGAATAATGCGCCAGTTCCTCGATCTTGGCATGATCGTCGGTCCGCAGCATGATCGCATCGGCCATCCGGCTGAGCACCCGGGCGGTATCAGCAACGGTTTCACCGCGGCCGAGCTGCGTCGTGCCGGCATCGAGCACGATCGCGCTGCCACCCAGTTGGCGCATCGCGACATCGAATGAGACGCGGGTGCGGGTCGAGTTCTTCTCAAAGACCATCGCCAGGACATGCCCTGCGAGCGGGGCATCAGCATCGGCCTTACCCTTGGGCCAGCCCGCACGCGCGCCTTTGCGGGTCAGCGCATCGTTAAGCATTGCCGACAGCGCATCGCCCCCGGCATCCCCGAGGTTGAGAAAATGCCGGGTCATGCAGCCGGTTCCGGGATCGCGTAGCTGGCCGCCCCGGCTGACAGCTTGTCGAAAAACTCGTCGATCTCGGCATCCTCGATCACCAGCGGCGGGACGAGGCGCAGGGTGTTGTCACCCGCCGCCACCGTCAGCAGCTGGTGATTGTCGCGCAAATGCGCCACCAGTCCGCGCGGCTCGGACTTGAGTTTGATTCCGAGCATCAGCCCCATGCCCCGCACGCTCTCAAACAGTTCCGGATAATTGCCGATGAACTGCTCGATCCGGCTGCGCAGGCGCTCACTCTTGGCGCGAACCTCGGCCAGGAACTCCGCGTTGGCGACCACGTCGAGCACGGCCTCGCCCGCCGCCATCGCCAGCGGATTGCCGCCATAGGTCGAACCGTGGCTGCCGATCACCATGCCGCGCGCTGCGTTTTCGGTGGCGAGACATGCCCCGAACGGGAAGCCTCCGCCGATCCCCTTGGCGGTGGCCAAAACGTCTGGAACAATGCCGTATTGTTCATAAGCATAGAGCGTACCGCTGCGCGCGACCCCGCACTGCACCTCGTCGAGCGCGAGCAGCAAGCCGTGCTCGTCAGCAAGCGTCCGCAAGCCCTGCATGAAGTGCTGGCTGGCCGGACGGATCCCGCCTTCGCCCTGCACCGGTTCGACCAGAAAGCCCGCCGTGTTCGGTCCGATTGCGGCCTTGGCCCCCTCCAGATCGTCGAAATCGACATATTTGAAACCTGGCAACAACGGCATGAAGCCATTGTGCATCTTTTCCTGATTGCTCGCGCTGATCGTCGCCATGGTCCGACCGTGGAAGGCGTTCTTGAAAGTGATGATCTCAAACTTGTGGTCGTCACCAACGCTGTGGTGATAGGCCCGCACCGTCTTGATCGCGCACTCGACCGCTTCAGCCCCCGAATTGGTGAAGAACACCGTATCGGCAAAGGTCAGGTCGACCAGCCGCTGGGCCAGATGCTCACCCTGCGGGCTGCCATAAAGGTTGGAGACATGCATCAGTGTCTCGGCCTGCTTCTGGATCGCGCCGATCAGGCCAGCATGCGAATGGCCCAATGCGTTGACCGCAATCCCGGCGGCAAAATCGAGATAGCGTCGGCCATCTTCCCCGATCAGGTGGCAGTGCTCACCGCGCACCGGGCGAAAGCCGCAGCGGGGATAGACTGGCATCAGCGGAGAAATCGACATCACAATGGTCCTTTTTGGGGTCCGGCAGACTGGACAACGACAAATGGCGGCCCGCCGGGAGCCGCCATTTGCGAATATCTAAGCTGTCAACGTGCCCCGGTCAAACCAGGGCAAACGATGGAACAAGGGTTAGCCTTGTGCCGCCGAAAGGTTGACCGCCGAGTACTTTCCTCGTCGATCGACCTCGATATCGAACTCGAGTCGGTCACCCTCATTGAGGTTCGACATACCCGAGCGTTCAACCGCGCTGATGTGCACGAAGGCGTCCGGCTGTCCGTCATCGCGGGTGATAAAGCCAAAGCCCTTCATCGCGTTGAAGAACTTGACTGTGCCGCTGGCGCGTTCACCGGTCAGCTCACGCTGCGGGGCTTCGCGCTTTTCAACGGCGATCACATCGCCAACCACTTCGAGGTCGCTTGCAGAAACCTTGCCGCCGCGATCGACCAGCTGGAACTTCAGCTGCTGGCCCTCAGCCAGACCTTCCAGCCCGGCGCGCTCAACCGCACTGATGTGAACGAACACGTCTTCGCCGCCGCTATCCTGCTGGATAAAACCGAAGCCCTTGTTCGAGTTGAAGAACTTGACTGTGCCGGAGCCTTCGCCAACGACCTGGGCCGGCATACCGCCGCCACCGCCACCGCCACCGCCGCCGCGCGGGCCGCCGAAGCCGCCGCCACCGCTGCGTGGAGCGCCGCCGCCGAAACCACCACGAGCCGCGCGGGCACGCGCGCGACGCCCTGGCGCCGCATATCTCCGAGAACACCCTGAACTTCCACTATGGCAAGCACCATCAGGCCTATGTCGACAACGGCAACAAGCTCGCCGGCGACGGCACCAAGTACGCCGGCAAGTCGATCGAGGCGATCTGCGTGGAAGCGTTCGCCGCCAAGGACGCCGGCGTCGTCAATAATATCGGCCAGCACTACAACCACATCCACTTCTGGAATTGGATGAAGCCGAACGGCGGCGGCAAGAAGGTTACCGGCAAGCTCGACAAGCTGATGCCGGTGCCACTGCCGCTGGATCTCGGCGCACCCTCCGCGGGTGGACCGATCATCACGGCAAGCGGGCTCGTGTTCATCGGCGCCACGCCGGACAACCGCCTGCATGCCTACAACGTCGAGACCGGCGAGCTGCTGTGGGAGCACCGGGCGCCGACGTCGGCCATGTCGACGCCCATGACCTACGAGGCGAACGGCCGGCAGTACGTCGTCTTTACCGCGGGCGGTCACTCCTGGTACGACGCGAAGGGCGTGGATGACGATGTGCTCGCCTACGCCCTGCCCGCGACCGTGAAGTAGTCCGGTCCAACGGAGGAATGATGAGCCGTTTTGAGAAAAGTTCGTCGAAGTTCTGCCGATTGCTGCTGATCTTGTCGGCCCTGGCTTCAGGAAGTTGGCCGGCTCGGAAACTCGCCGCAGAATCAGCGAGTGAATC
>CALMBN010000262.1 GCA_937860195.1 uncultured Novosphingobium sp. | reverse complement strand
GCCGACATCCGAAACCGTGATTGGACAGGCCATGGCGCGCTGGATCCAGTCATGGCGCGACCTGCCGCTGCTCACCAACCAATGGGCCAATGTCGTCCGCTGGGAAATGCGCACCCGGATGTTTCTGCGGACCAGCGAATTCCTTTGGCAGGAAGGCCACACTGCCCATGCCGACAAGGCCGATGCTATGGCCGAAACGCTGCGCGCGCTCGAAATGTACCGGGCCCATGCCGAGGAAGACCTGGCGATGCCGGTGTTTGCGGGCGAGAAACCTGAACATGAACGCTTTCCCGGTGCGGCTGCGACATATTCAATCGAAGCGATGATGCAAGACGGCAAGGCACTGCAGGCTGGCACGTCACATTACCTCGGCACTGGTTTCGCCGAAGCCGCAGGGATCCGCTATCAAGATCGCGAAGGTGCCCAGCAACTCTGCCATACGACCAGTTGGGGCGTTTCGACCCGGCTGATCGGCGGGGTAATCATGACCCACGGCGATGATGATGGCCTGCGCGTGCCGCCAGCCATCGCCCCGCATCAGATCGTGATCCTGCCGATGCTGCGTGAAGATGACGGCGACGAGGCCTTGCTCGCCTATTGCGAAGAACTGCGCCAAGCCCTCGCCACGCAGGTTGCTCTGGGCGAACCAATCCGCGTGCTGCTCGACAAGCGCGCTGGAAAAGCGACGCAGAAGCGCTGGGGCTGGGTCAAGAAGGGCGTGCCGCTGATCCTCGAGATCGGCGGACGCGATGCGGCCGGCGGGCAGGTTTCGGTGGTGCGGCGGGATCAGCTTTATCGCGAAGACGGCAAGGTCAATTTCGTTGGCCAGGGCCGGGATGCGTTTCTGACTGCTGCGCCCGATCAGCTGGAAGACATTCAGCGCTCGCTCCATGCTGATGCCAGCGCGCGCCGTGACGCTCAAATTGAACGCGGAATCAGCGATATGGCCGGACTCGAAGCCTATTTCGATGCAAGCAACCAATACCCCGGCTGGGTCGAATTGAACTGGTCGCGACCGACTGGCGAGGCATTGGAAGCAGTTGTGACCAAGCTCAAGGCTTTGAAACTGACTGTCCGAAACACCCCGCTGGATTGCGCGCAAGTGGCCGGCACCTGCATGTTCACTGGCGGGCCGGCTGTCGAGCGGATTTACGTGGCGCGGGCCTACTAGGTTGAAAAAGCCGCTAAAACCCCAACCCGGACTTCCAACCCGCAAGCAAATCCTCGATTTCATCGCCAGCGCGGATGAACCCGCCGGCAAGCGCGAGATCGCGCGGGCGTTTGGCTTGAAGGGGCAGGAAAAGATCCAGCTCAAGGCGTTGCTCAAGGACATGGCCGATGAAGGCCTGATTGATGGCAACCGCACTGCGTTTCACCGGATGGGCGGGGTAGCCAAGGTCACAGTGCTGCGGGTGATCGAGATCGAAGATGGCGAGGCGATTGCCATTCCCGATAGCTGGCAGCCCGACGATGCCACCCCGCCGCCGCGCTTGCGGTTGCGCGAAAAGGGTTCGGGCCGGTCGGCATTGCGGTCAGGTGACCGGGTGTTGGCCCGGACTGAAGAGACAGGAACGGGCTGGATCGCCCACCCGATGAAAAAGCTTCCCGCGCAAGAGGACCAGGTGCTCGGCGTGGTCGAGATCGACAAGACCGGGAAGGGCTGGCTCGCCCCGGTCGACAAGCGGGTCCGCAACAGCCTGCCAATTGCTGATCTTGGCGAATCTGAGGCCGGGCAATTGGTGCTGGCTGAGCCTGCTGGCCGCAGTCCCCGTTCGGGGGTGAAGGTGACCACCGTGCTGGGCGATCCGCTCGCGCCCAAGGCCTTCAGCCTGATCGCAATTCACAAACACGGTATCCCATTTGCCTTCACTCCGGATACGCTGGACGAAGGTGCGCTGGCCGCGAAATTACCGCTGAGTGCAGAGAAGCGTGAGGATTTGCGCCATTTGCCGATCGTTGCGATCGATCCCAGCGACGCACGCGATCATGACGATGCAATCTGGGCCGAGCCAGACGGGCGGGGCGGTTTCCGCGCGCTGATCGCCATCGCCGATGTCAGTTTCTATGTCCGCCCCGGCAGCCTGATCGACCGTGAGGCCCGCAAGCGCGGCAACTCGGTCTATTTCCCCGACCGCGTCGTGCCGATGCTGCCCGAGCGGCTTTCCACCGACCTGTGCTCGTTGCGTGAAGGCGAGGAACGACCGTGCCTTGCCGTGCGCATGATCTTCGACGCGCGCGGCAAAAAGCGCAGCCACACCTTCATGCGCGCCGTCATGCGTTCCGCCGCCAAGCTTGCGTATGAGGAAGCGCAGGCCGCCATCGACGGCAATCCGTCGGCCAAGTGCGTGCCCTTGATGCAGTCCGCACTGGAGCCGCTGTGGCGGGCGTATGGCGCAGTGAAGATCGCGCGGGAGGAGCGCGGACCGCTCGACCTCGACCTGCCCGAACGCAAGATCGTGCTCGACAGCGAGGGCCGTGTGGAGCGTGTTCGCATCCCCGAACGCCTCGACGCCCACCGCCTCATCGAAGAGTTCATGATCGCGGCGAACGTCGCCGCCGCCGAAACGCTGGAAGCGCGCAAGTCGCCCGTGATCTATCGTGCGCACGAGCCACCCTCGAAGGAAAAGCTCGTCCAGCTCCGCGACTTCCTCGATACGCTGGGCCTCAAGGTGCCGACTGCGGGCCAGCTCCGGCCCAGCGACTTC
>CALMBN010000261.1 GCA_937860195.1 uncultured Novosphingobium sp. | reverse complement strand
TCCGCGCTCCGGCCTTGGCATAGAGCCAGATCAGTTCGCGGCTGACCTGCAAGGCCAGTTCGCGGGTCGGCGCAATCACCAGCGCGAGCGGTGCGCCGGGTTGGGTCAAGCCTTCTTCGGCCAGCAATTCATCAGCCATGGCCAGACCGAACGCAACGGTCTTGCCCGAGCCGGTCTGGGCGGAAACGACCAGATCGCGGCCCTTCGCGCCGGGCTCGATCACCGAGTTCTGGACGGGGGTGAGGGCAGTATAGCCATGCGCGGTGAGCGCTTCGGCGAGAAGCGGAGTTACATCGGGGAAAGTCATGATGTCCGCGCCCTTACAGGCAGACAGCGCGTTTGGCTTGCGTTCTTTTTGTCCGGCTCATGCCGGTGCGCTGATCAATGATGACAGGCCAAGGCCGCAACGACATCCTCGAGCCGCGCCGGATCACCCAGCGCGAGCACATGCCCGTCGCTGGCAGCATGCAAGGGGTCGCCGTTCCAATCACACATCGTCCCGCCTGCGCCTTCGACCACAGGGACCAGCGCGGCATAGTCATGCAGCTTGAGGTTGGCCTCGCAGACCACGTCGATATGGCCGCTCGCCAGCATCGCGTAATTGTAGCAATCCCCGCCCATCACCATCCGCTTGTGATCGGTCTTGGCGGCGAGACCCATGAAGTGCCCGCCGTCATGATCATCAAAGTAATGCGGCCCGGTGGTCGCGAGCGCGGCATCGGCGAGCGTGCGGCAGGCGCGGGTCCGGACCGGCTGGCCGTTCAACGTGGTCGGCTTCCCGGTCACGCCCAGCCAGCGTTCCCCCAGCACCGCCTGATCGATCATTCCCAGCACCGGCCAGCCTTCGACCACCAGCGCTATCAAGGTGCCGAAGATGGGCCGTCCAGCCAGGAACGCAGTCGTCCCGTCGATCGGATCGAGCACCCAGGTTCGGCCCGACGTGCCCGGCTCCGCTCCGAACTCCTCCCCGTGGATCGCATCGCGCGGGAATTCGGACTTGATCAGCCGCCGCATCGCTTCCTCTGCAGCGCGATCAGCCAATGTCACCGGCGTGGCATCGGCCTTGCGCTCGCTGCTGACCGGCGTGCGAAACAATGGCAGGATTGCCGACCGCGCCGCATCGGCCAGACGGTGGGCAAGGGCGATTTCGTTGGTGAGGTTCATGGTCATCCGATCATCGTGCGGCGAATATAGGCATCGAACATCGGCACGGTGAAGGCTGTATCACCGTGTCCGGGGCTGTAGACCATCCCTTTGGTAATCAAGCTGCTGCGGATCGGCGCGACCGTGGTGACCTTGACCCCCATGGCCTGGGCAATTTCGCCTGAGCGCTGCGGGCCGGGGCCAAGTTGCGCCATCGCCAGAACATAGCGCTTTTCCGACGGCGACAGGCGGTCAAGCCGGACCCGGAAGAAGCTTTGATCCAGTTGCGCCAGCGCTGACGTCTGGGCTGTTTCCACGTCGGCGATCGTAATCGGTGAGTGTTCCGCCACGTCCCAGCTTTGTTTGCCCCATTCTTGCAGGAAATAGGCATAGCCTTCGGTGGCGGCATGGATTGCAGCCACCGCCGCTGGTTGAATCCGCTCACCTTGCTGTTCGATCGGATGCCGCAGCGCCGCATCCGCTGCGGCAAGATCGAGCGCACCAATCATCTCAAACGCGAACAACCGTTCCGCATAGGACTTTGCGCGGCCCATCTGCCCGAGCAACTGTGGCAGACCGGCGCCGATCAGAGTTACCGGCAACTGGTTCTGGCTTGCCGCATGGAGCGCCACGATCAGCGCGGCCAGCTGTTCTTCGGGAACATATTGCAGCTCATCGACAAACAGAACGGCAGCGGTGCCGCGTTCGGCCGCCGCTTCACCCAGCGCGCGGACCAGGTCGGTCAGGTCTGCTTCGAGATCGCCGCTGTCGGCCAATCCCGGTTCGCTGTCATGTTCGATCGCGATGGCCAGATCGCCGTAAGTAGCTTTAAGCTTCACGAACCCTGCCAGTGCAGCCAGCGCCCGACTGACCTTGTCGCCGGCCCCTTTGAGCCGGTCGAGCCGCAGCAGCGCCGCGCGCAAGGCGGGTGCCAGAACTGCGGGCAAAGATCGCCCTTCGGGTGCTTCGATCGAAATCACGGTCAGACCATGCGCCTCGGCATCCCGGCGCATCGCAGCAAGCAGCACGGTTTTTCCTACGCCTCGCAAGCCATAGAGGATTACACTTTGGGCAGCGCGACCCGCGCGGATGCGGTCCAGTGTGACCGCAACCCGCTCGCGAAGCGCATCGCGGCCAGCCAGTTCGGGCGGCGGGGTGCCTGCCCCGGGGGCAAAAGGATTCCGTCTTGGGTCCATTTATACCGAGTTTATGCCAGTTTATCGTTTTTTTGTAAACTGGGATAAACTCGGTATAAATAGCATCAATCCCACAGGCTCGAAACCGAGCTTTCCTCGGCAATCCGGTGGATCGCTTCGCCAATCAATGGCGCGATCGGAAGGATCCGGACCTTGGGCGAGGCAAGTGCGGCGGCGGTCGGCTGGATCGAATCGGTGATCACCAGTTCCTTCAGCGCCGAAGCGGTGACCCGCTCGACCGCAGTGCCGGAAAGCACCCCGTGGGTCAGATAGGCAGTCACGCTCTTGGCCCCCGCCTCCATCAGCGCGCCAGCTGCATTGCACAGGGTGCCACCCGAATCGATGATGTCATCGATCAGGATGCAGTCCCAACCTTTTACATCACCGATGATGTTCATCACTTCGGACGAACCCGGCTTGTCGCGGCGTTTGTCGACGATCGACAGCGGAGCATCGTGGATCCGCTTGGACAATGCCCGGGCGCGGACAACCCCGCCGACATCGGGCGAAACCACCATCAGGTTCTCACCCCCGGTGCGCTGAAGGATGTCAGCCGCCATCACCGGCGCGCCATAGAGGTTGTCGGTCGGGATATCGAAAAAGCCCTGAATCTGCCCGGCGTGCAGGTCAACCGCCAGCACCCGGTCGGCTCCGGCCTGGGTGATCAGGTTGGCGACCAGCTTGGCCGAAATCGGCGTGCGCGGGCCCGGCTTGCGGTCCTGCCGGGCATAGCCGAAATAGGGCACCACTGCCGTGATCCGCTTGGCCGAAGAGCGGCGCAGCGCATCGATACAGATCAGCAGTTCCATCAGGTTGTCATTGGCCGGCGCACTGGTCGACTGGACCACGAACACATCCTCACCGCGGACGTTCTCGTGAATTTCGACGAAGACTTCGTCATCGGCGAACTTGCGCACGTCGGCCTTGGTCAGCGGCAGTTCAAGATAGTCCGCAATCGCCTGCGCCAGCGGCAGGTTCGAATTCCCGGCCAGGATTTTCATGCGTGTTGCCCTTTCACCGCGCTGAGTCAGACCCTGGCGGGCCTTAGTCAAGGGCAGCGCGAATGCAAGGCGTGCATTCGCGAAGGTGTGGATCAGCGCTTGTTGCGGTGCTCGCCGCTGACCCAGCGGACGGTTCCGGTGCTGGCCCGCATCACCACCGAATGGGTTGTGATCAGGCCATCCTTCATCCGCTTCACGCCCTTGAGCAGCGAGCCGTCGGTGACCCCGGTGGCAGCAAAAATGCAATCGCCCTTGGCCAGTTCGCCCAGTGTGTAGATCTTGTTCAGATCGGCGATCCCCCACTTGGCAGCGCGGGATTTTTCATCGGCGTTGCGGAACACCAGCCGTCCGTTGAACTGCCCGCCGACGCAGCGCAGCGCAGCTGCCGCAAGCACGCCTTCGGGGGCGCCGCCCTGGCCCATGTAGAGGTCGATGGTGGTATCGGGATTGGTCACCGCGATCACGCCTGCAACATCGCCATCGCCGATCAGCACCACCCCGCAGCCCAGTTCGCGCAGTTCTTCGATCAGGGCGGCATGGCGCGGCCGATCGAGCACGCAGACAATGATATCGCCTGGCGCGACGCCTTTGGCCGCAGCCACCGCCTTGACGTTTTCGGTGGGTGACTTAGCCAGATCGATAATCCCTTCGGGATAGCCCGGGCCGACTGCCAGTTTATCCATGTAGACATCCGGCGCATTGAGCAGGTTGCCTTCTTCGGCCACCGCCAGCACGGCGAGCGCGTTGGGCCCGCCCTTGGCAGTGATCGTGGTGCCTTCCAGCGGATCGAGTGCGATATCGATCCTGGGGCCAGTGCCTTGAGCCGAGCCGACCTTTTCACCGATGTAGAGCATCGGCGCTTCGTCGCGCTCGCCTTCGCCGATCACCACAGTGCCGTCCATGGCCAATTCGTTGAGCGCGGCCCGCATCGCCTCGACCGCCGCGGCATCGGCGGCCTTTTCGTCGCCCCGTCCGATCAGCTTGGAAGCACCGATCGCAGCGGCTTCGGTCACCCGGACCATTTCGAGCACCAGAACGCGGTCGAGAACCTGGCTGGCAGGGGTAGAAGGCTGGGTCATGAGGCCGAACTTGCTCCGATGAATAGGTATGCTGCGGCGCGCTTAGACCCGGCCTCCTGCGCTGTCGAGGGGCAGCAGCTTGCCTCCGGCATTCATCGGCGATTAAGCGCTGCTGGCCTCCTTGCCGGGCGGCAAGTCATGAACAAGGATAGGTTAGTGCGGTGGTTGTTTCTGGTTCTGGCGCTGAACTTGGCCGGCCCGGCCCTGGCCCAGTCCGGCCCGGATGCGCTCGACCGCAAAGTTGCCGAGCGGATCGAAGCTGCCAAGGCAGTCACCGGCGTTCCCGATCCCCGTACGCGGTGCCGCCCGAAACCGGGCAGCGACGAAATCGTTGTCTGCGTTGATCGCGGCGAAGATCAGCAGGTTGATCGCGCGCCGCCTGATCCGGGCACGCTGGAGGGGCGCCGCGCGCTGAACAACGGGATTCCGCGCGCGCCGCAGTTTGATCACGGTTCATGCCGGGGCAAGCCCAACTGCATCGTCGGCGGCTGGGCTCCGCCGCCGGTCTACTACGTCGATGTGACCAAGCTGCCCGAAGCCCCGCCGGGATCGGATGCTGACAAGATCGCCAAGAATGAGACGACTGAGCCCTAGTCGCCCAAAATCTGCAGCACCAGGGGCGGTTCGGTCAGGCTTTCAGAGCCTTCGAGCAGCCGCAGCGCTTCGCTCACTGCGCTTTCCGGCCCTTCGTGGGTGACCATCGCAACCATCGCATCGCCGGACACTCCGCCCCGACCTTGCTGGATCAGGCTTTCGATCGAGACCCCGGCATCACGCAGCGCGGCGGTGATTTCCGCCAGCACACCAGGGCGATCAGCGGCCATGAAGCGGATATAGGCGCGGCCCAGCCGGTGTCCGGTTTCGGCTGGGCTCAGCGCTTCGAGTTCGCCCACCGGAACCGAGAAGGCATTGCCGACCTCGCCGCCGCTGGCCGACGAACGCGCGATATCGATCAGGTCCGCTACAACCGCACTGGCAGTGGGACCATCCCCGGCTCCGGCTCCCTGGAACAGCAGTCGGCCTGAAAAATCGCCCTCGGCCACCACGGCGTTCGTGGCACCATCGACGTGGGCCAGAGGATGATCGACTGGCACGAGGTGCGGCTGGACTCGCTGAAACAGGGCCTTTGCTGCGCCCTGGCCTTCGGTCTCGGCCATCCCGATCAGCCGGATCACATAGCCGAGCGAGGCGGCCTGGGCGATATCGGCGGCGCGCAGCCGGGTGATCCCGGCAATTTCAACCGCGCTGAAATCGAGCTTGGAGCCAAACGAGATCGCCGCAAGGATCGAAAGTTTGTGTGCGGCATCGATACCCTCGACATCGAAAGCCGGATCAGCCTCGGCAAAACCCTTGGCCTGAGCCTCGGTCAGCACGTCGGCAAAATCGCGCCCGGTATCTTCCATCACGGTCAGAATGAAATTGCAGGTCCCGTTGAGGATGCCGTAAACCCGCTTGATCTCGTTGGCGGCAGCGCCTTCGCGCAGACCTTTGATCACCGGAATTCCGCCTGCGACGGCTGCTTCGAATTTCAGCGCGACGTGCTTTTCCTCAGCCTTGGCGGCCAGTTCCAGCCCGTGGTGGGCAATCATTGCCTTGTTGGCGGTAACCAGCGCTTTGCCGGCCTCGATCGTGGTGCGGGCCAGGGCCAGCGCCGGTCCGTCCGCGCCGCCAACCATTTCGACCACCACGTCGACATCGGCCCGCTCGCCCAGGATCACGGGTTCGATCGAAGCCGACAACTCAGGGCGGAAGTTCGCGGCCAGGAACCGCAAGCGGCCATCGGCATCCACGATGCCGCGTGCATCGGCGCCTTCGACCGGAAGACCGTGCCAGTACTGCCGAAGCTGGATGCGATGTCGACCGGCCATCAGGAGCTCGCTCCGTTCGAGGCGGACGTCATCCTCGCCTGGGGTCAGCCCGAATGCCGGAGCATGTTCGAGGACCCAGGCCCGCAGCGCTTCGGCTGGCTCCGTCCGCCCACCCGCCAGCGGCACGGCAGCTTCACAGAGCGCGATCAGCGCACCACTCACAGGGTCGCGCGTCGCCGTCGCGGGCATGCCGTTCAGCTGGAGCAGCCGCTGCACACCCATCTGTTGGGCGGGGCCGGCGAACGCGAATGAAAATCCGAGCATGAGCAGGATCGCCGCGCCGGTGAACACCAGCGCGACATCCTCAACGAACAAACTATCCGGATACGCCTCGAGCGCCGGCAGAACACTAACCGTCACGTCAGCTGACTGAAGCGCGGCAATGTAGGCGTCCTGCTCTCGGCGAAGCGCATCGATATCGGGCGCGCCGACATCTACCGCACGCAGCCCGTTGACAGCAGCGCG
>CALMBN010000260.1 GCA_937860195.1 uncultured Novosphingobium sp. | reverse complement strand
GCGAGCGGGGCGGTCAGTTCCAGCTTTTGCTATGATCCCAACGGCAACCTGACGGTCCTTCGACAGGCTCAGGATGATCGGGCAGGACCATAGGGTTACAATTACAGCGCACTCAATAGCCCTTAGCGATGTCAATCAAGTGCACCGTTCCTGCAATTTTCGCCGCAATTTCCAAAGGTGAATGGCTGTTCACCGGTCGGGATGAGGGCGGCTTGGCGCTGAGCCAGCAATCGTGGAGCAAGCCCTAGACATCAATCCGGTGCTGCTCCAATTTTGACCTCTCACGGTCCTGCGGTGTGTCCAAGAACCTCTTTTCTGGGGCTATTGCAAGTCCCGTCGAATGCGATACGTTTTGCCTGCAACCAAAAAGAATACCGAGTCGCGCCGTCCTGAAGCCCTTGGCTTCAGCGTCAGCGGCATGCCTTTTTGGGAGTTTCCATGGCCAGACATCTTCACGTCGCTGCCCTGCTCATTTCGGGCACACTGTTCGCTGGAGCCGCACAGGCCGGTGAATCTATTGCCTACAGTTACGATGCCAAAGGCCGCCTGGTGAAGGTGGTCCATATTGGATCGGCTAACAACAACGTCCAGACCGTCTACGCCCACGACATGGCGGACAACCGCAAGAATATGTCCACGACAGGTTCCCCGAACGCAACGCCTCCGCCGTAAGGTTTGGTGCCGAAATGCGCCGCCGTTAAGTCTCGTAATTCTCACAGTGAACGGACCCAATGATGCCAAACCTCACTTCGCGTGCCCGCGCCGCACGCCGCGCTGCTTTGTGCCTGTCGACTGTCCTGGCGGCGGGGATCGTATTTCCGGCGTTCGCCCAGACTGCACCTGCGCCAGAGCAGCGCCGCAACACCGATCAGCACGGCGTGGATGTTGTCACCGGCACGTTCAATCCGGTCATCGTCGAAGGTGACATTGGCAACAGCAGTGAGGGTATAAAACTGGTCCGCTATTGGGGTCAGGCAGGATTCAAGGACAACTGGAGCGGAGAACTCCGCTTGACCGGATCACCCGGTGCGCAGACTGCGACAATTACCTTTGGCACAATCTCGGCCAAGTTTACGCAAACAGGCGGGACCTGGGTTAACGCCAAGGCAGATGGGGCGACGTTGACCGTCACGCCGATCACTGGCGGCACCCAGTATACCTACCGCGCCGCTGATGGCACCTCGATTTCCTATGTCAGTGCCACGGCGCTGACCGGTTTGGGCCATGACCCTTTGGTCTTCACGATCCAGATGGCTTCCACTGACTGCAATTCAGCCAACGCTGCCGATTGTGCATTGCCTACCCAAATGCTCGATCCTGATGGTTCGCGCTATACGTTGACCTGGGACGTTCCGGCGCAGTGCACTTATGATGCCGAACTCAACCCGACTTGCAACCTCGCCTATCGGCTGAAAGATGTCCGCAGCAAGGCATCCTATGCGATGAAAGTGAAATATCAGAGCAATTCCTGGCCCGCCGGCAGTCCCGCGCCTCACACCAACTGGCCCAAACGCAGCGGCGCAAAGTTCTATGACCTCGGCCAGGTCTATTGCGATCCGAACGCGCTCAATTGCGATAGCGTCGCCTCGGTCAATTCGGTCACCTATTCCAACCCTACGGCCAGCACCACAAACATCACCGACGAACGCAATGGCACCTGGGTGCTCACGACCAACACCAGCGGTCAACTTTCCGGCGTTCGTCGCCCCGGTGCTGCCACGGATACCACCACGGTCAGCTATACCGGCACCAAGGTTACCGGCATCACCAATAACGGTGAAACCACCAGCTATGTCTGGGGCACCAGCGGCGCCAACACCACTGTCATCGCCACAACCGGCGCCGGCGAGACTGAACAGCACTTTTCCGATCCAGCCACACAGGCTGAGACGATCGCCATCAATGGTGCAGGCAACAGCACCTCCTACACGCTGGACTCTGCTGGCCGCGTCACCCGTGAGACCCGGCCAGAGGGGGACTATACCAATCTCACGCTGGACATTTACGGCAACCCAACTGAAATCAGGCAAGTCGCAAAGCCCGGCTCGGGATTGCCTGATCTGGTTGCCACTGCAAATTACAACGTCAATTGCCTCAGCACCACCAACGGCAGCGTGATCTGCGATGCGCCCAACTATACCATCGACCCAAGGGGCAACCGGACCGACTATACCTATGATCCGGTCCACGGCAGCGTGACCCGCGTTCAGTTGCCGGCACCGGTAACCGGCGGTGTCCGGCCTGAAGTGAACACCAGCTACACCGCGTTGTTCCCGCAGGTTCGCAATTCTGCCAATCAGCTGGTCTACGCCGTGACGCCGGAATACAAGGCCACCCAGATCACCACCTGCGCCACGGCGGCGACCTGCGCGGGCACGGTCAATGAGACCAGGGTCACGATGACCTACAACACCCCCAACCTGCAGGTCTCCAGCGTTACGGTAGCAAACGGCAATGCTACGATCAGCGCGACCACAGCCTATACCTATGATGCGTCAGACAACCTCAAGACCATCGACGGTCCGCTGCCCGGCACAGCCGACACCACCACGCTGTTCTACGATCTCACCAACCGCAAGAAAGGTGTAATCGGCCCTGATCCCGATGGCGGCGGCGGTCGTCCACGTCCGGCAGAGCGCTATACCTATGACGCCGAAAGCCGGATCACCCGCAAGGAACGCGGCACCGCCACCGCCGCCACCGATGCTGCACTCACCGCGATGACGGTCAGCGATTTCACCGATGTCAGCTATGATGCCAAGGGCAACGCAGTGCGGATCGATCTGAAATCTGGCGTCACCATCTATGCCGTGACCCAGTTCAGCTATGATGTCGATAACCGGCTGACCTGCACGGCGGTGCGGATGAACACGGCGGTCTATGGCTCGCTTCCGGCCGATGCCTGCGCCGCCAGCACGCTCAACGCGGCAATCGGCCCAGACCGGATCACCAAAAACACTTACGACACCACCGGTCGCGTCACCAAAGTCCAGACCGCCTATGGCACGTCCGGCCAGATCGACGAAGTGACCATCGCCTATTCCGCCAACGGCCAGACCGCGACGGTGAGGGATGCCGGAGGCAACCTCACAACCTACGAATACGATGGCTTCGACCGGCTGAAAAAGACCCGTTATCCGGTTACCACAGCCGGGGCGGGTGCCAGCTCGACCACCGATTACGAGCAGCTGACCTATGATCCAGGCTCCAACCTTACCCAGCGCCGCCTGCGCGATGGCGCGACGATCGATTTCAGCTATGACAATCTGGGCCGCCCGATCTCGGCCACGCCCAGCGGCGAATTCACGGTCAACTATCAGTATGATACGGCCGGCCGCCTCACCCAGGTCCAGCGCCCCGGTGACGGAGTGACCGTAACCCTCGCCTATGATGCGTTGGGCCGCCAGCTGAGCGAGGCCCAGCCATTCGGCTCGGCCAGCTATCAATACGATGCGGCCGGGCGGCTGACGCGGCTGACCTGGGGCGATGGGTTCTATGTCACTTATGACTATGATGTCTCCGGTAACGTCACCGCGATACGCGAAAACGGCGCGGCATCTGGCGTGGGCGTGCTGGCGACCTACAGCTATGACAATCTTGGTCGCCGCACTGGCATCACGCGGGGCAATGGCACCAGCACCAGTTACGCCTTTGATCCGGTCAGCCGGCTCAGCGCGACCACGCAGGACCTGTCTGGCACCACCAGCGATGTGACCATCGGCGCGATCACCTATAACCCGGCCAGCCAGATCACCAGCCAGGTCAAATCGAACGACAGCTACGCCTGGACCGGGCATTACGATGTGAGCCGCGCCTACACCGTCAACGGCCTGAACCAGCTGACCACGGCGGGGGCGACCGCGCTGGGCTATGATGGGCGGGGGAACCTGACCACTTCGGGGACCAGCACCTTCAGCTACAACAAGCTCAACCAGCTGACCTCCGGCCCTGGGGTGACGCTCTCTTACGACACCGCCGGGCGGCTGATGGAATATGGCACGGCAACCTCGACCCGGTTCGATGGTGCGGGCTGGCTGAGCGCGCCGTCACTCATTGCCCCGATGGCACCGCAGCGCCGGCATAAGGATCATAGGCAGGCGGCGTGGGCACCGCAGGTGGCGGGACATCGAAAGCAGTCGGGGCAGAAACCGCGATCGGCCCACGCGTTTCCCCGGCCAGACCAAGCAGCCCGCGCGCAATGCTCGGCGCGCCGAACAGCACAAAACACCCTAGCACCAGCAGCCCGCCACGCCGCAGCGAGAGCCTGCCTCCGAGCAGCGAAAGACCGAACCAGCCCACCGCGATCACCGCGATTGCGGTCCCGACAGGCCCGGTCAGCAGTTCCTCGAACCCGCTCAGCCCAGCGAACGGCGCTGATGGTATGGCAGTGGCTGAGGCAGCGAACAGGACCAACATTTCAAGCCGAAGATCGCGCGATGCACAAAGAATTGCAACACCGCCCAGACGTGCTCCGCAAATTCCCGCAAAGAAAGCGTAAAGCCGCTGGCAAGCCCCTGTTCGCTGTGCCAAGTTCCTCGCTTCGCAGAACGATTCTCTTGGGGTGATGATGTCCTTGAACTTGCGCGGCGTGACAGCACAATCGGTGGCGGCGGCATTTGCGCTTTTGCCGGGCCGGGCGCTGGCGGCGGTCGCACCTGATCCGGAGGGGTCCGGCGCGATCATTGGCGCGCTCAATTGGCTTCAAGGGACACTGCTGGGAACAGTCGCGACGGTCGCGGCGGTGATTGCAGTCGCCTCGGTCGGGTTCATGATGCTGACCGGGCGGATGGACTGGCGGCGCGGGGCAATTGTAATCCTGGGCTGCTTCATCCTGTTCGGCGCGGCCAGCATTGTTGCGGGCATCCGCTCGGCTTCAGGCGGATAGGGCGCGACGGCTGATGGCAGCAATGCTCAACCGCAGCACGGTGTTCGTGGCGCTGACCCGCCCGCAGATGTTTGCCGGTGTGACCTATAGCTATTTCGTGATGAACGCGGTGCTGGCGGCAGAGCTGTTTCTGATCTTCAAGAGTTTCTGGGCAATTGCGGTCGCGGGCCTGATCCATCTGGTCGGCGTGCTCGCCTGCCTGCGTGAACCGCGTTTCTTTGACTTGTGGATCGCGCGGGTCAGCCGCTGTCCCCGGGTCAAGAATTACAGGTTGTGGGGATGCAACTCGTACCGCCCCTGACCAGCGACCCACGCGTAGTTGCGCGCGAGCAGGTCGCAGGCACGCATTTGCCCTATGCCAGGCATGTCGATGATGTGACGATCGAGACCCGCGACGGGCTGCTGATGCAAACGATCCGGTTGGGCGGGCTGCTGTTTGAAACCGCCGATACCGACGAGCTCAACTACCGCGCGGCCTTGCGCGATGCGATGCTGCGCACGGTCGGCTCCTCGCGCTTTGCGATCTATCATCATGTTGTGCGGCGCAAGGCCGAGACGGCGCTGGAGGGGCGCTTTCCGGACGAGTTCTCGCGCCAGCTCGATACGCGCTGGCGTGAGCGGCTGGCGCTGCGCGAGATGTATGTCAATGAGCTGTTCCTGACCATCGTGCGGCGCCCGCTGCAGGGCAGGATCGGTCTGCTTGACCGGCTGCGCGGGATGGCAGCGCACACGGTGACCGATCAGGCGGCAACCATTGCGGCGGAAAAGCGCGCGCTTGATGCGACGAGCGAAGGCCTGCTGGCGGCACTTGGTTCCTATTCGCCGCGCCTGCTCTCGGTCTATTCCTCCGAGGATGGCTATCGCAGCGAGCCGCTCGAGTTCCTGTCGTGGCTCTACAATGGCGAAATGCGCCCAGTTGGCCTGCCGCACGGAGATCTGGGGCAACATCTGCCGTTCCGCCGCGCCAGTTTCGGGGCTGATGCGTTTGAACTGGGCGCAGCGGGTGCATTTGCGCGCAAGTTCGGGGCGATGGTCTCAATCAAGGATTATCCCGCCGAAACCCTCCCAGGGATGTTCGACGAGCTCTATCGGATGCCGTTCGAGATGACGGTCTCGCAAAGCTTTGCCTTCGTGGAACGCGGCGAGGCGCTGCGTGGCATGAACCTGGTGCTGCGCCGGATGCGCTCGGCTGAGGACGAGGCGCTGTCACTGCGCGGCGAACTGACGCAGGCCAAAGACGATGTCGCGGCGGGGCGCGCCGGGTTTGGCGAGCATCACACCACAATTGCGGTTCATGCCGCGAGCCTTGAAGCGCTCGATGGACAGGTAGCCGAAGTTATCGCGACACTGGCCGATCTTGGCATTGTCGCGGTGCGCGAAGACATCGCGATCGAGCCTGCATTCTGGGCGCAGTTTCCCGGCAACTTTCGCTACATCGCGCGCAAAGGCCTGGTCTCGACTGCCAATTTCGCAGAGCTCGCCAGCCTGCACAATTTCCCGGTCGGGCGGCCGCACGGCAACCACTGGGGCGATGCCGTAACCCTGTTCGAAACGACTGCAGCGGGCCCCTATTTCTTCTCGTTCCACCAGAACGATCTGGGTAATTTCACCGTCATCGGCCCATCGGGTTCGGGCAAGACTGTAGTGCTCAACTTTCTGCTCGCGCAGGCCCGCAAGTTTGCACCGAGGATCGTGTTCTTCGACAAGGATCGCGGTGCAGAGCTGTTTATCCGGGCGATTGGCGGTCAGTATGACCGGCTCCGCCCCGGCGAGCCTTCAGGGCTCAATCCGCTGCAGATGGAGGACAATCCCACCAACCGTCAGTTTCTGATCGACTGGCTGGTGCTGTTGGCGGGCGGCGGCGATCCAGCCGAGCTTGAACTGATCAAGGACGCGGTTGATGCGAACTTCGCCCAGCCCCGAGCGCTGCGGCGGCTGCGGCATCTGGTCGAACTGTTGCGCGGCGCGACCCGGCCCAAGGCGGGCGATCTCTATGCCCGGATGCGGCCGTGGTGGGGGCCTGGCGAGCGGGCCTGGCTGTTCGACAACGAGGAAGACCTGACCGATCTGTCCGCCGCCACGGTGGGCTTTGACATGACCGCGCTGCTCGATGATCCAGCGGTGCGGACCCCGGCGCTGTTCTATTTCTTCCACCGGGTCGAAGACCGGCTCGATGGCACGCCTGCGATCATCGTGGTTGATGAGGGCTGGAAGGCGCTTGATGACGAAGTGTTCGTGCGGCGGATCAAGGATTGGGAAAAGACCATCCGCAAGCGCAACGGGATCGTCGGGTTTGCGACCCAGAGCGCGCAGGATGCCTTGGAAAGCAAGATCGCCAGCGCAATCATCGAACAGGCCGCAACCCAGATCTTCATGATCAACCCCAAGGCCCGCGCCGAAGATTACATCGACGGATTTGGCCTGACCCCGCACGAATACGAACTGGTCCGCACCCTGCCCGACAATTCACACTGCTTTTTGATCAAGCACGGCAACGAAAGTGTGGTTGCGCGGCTCAATCTTTCGGGCGAGCAGGATATCCTGACGATCCTCTCGGGCCGCGAATCGACCGTGCGGTTGTTTGACGAACTCTCCGCCAAGACTGGGTTTGATCCAACGTCCTGGATGAAGCCGCTGCTGGAACGAGCGAAATGAGTTGCGGCACATTGCAAACTGGCAACCATTTCCTCGGCGGAGTGCTGGCGCAAATCGATTGTCAGGCGCAGGCCATCGGTGCTTATGGATATGGCGCGCTGGCTGATCCGGCCTCTCCGATCGCGGGACTGCTGCTCGCTCTGTTGACGCTGTTTGTTGCCCTGTTCGGATTTCGGCTGATGTTCGGCCAGGTGCCCAGCGGCCGCGATCTGGTCGGCGATGCAATCAAGGTCGGGATCGTCCTGACAATTGCGACCAGTTGGCCCGCCTGGCGCACTCTCGCCAATGATACGGTGCTCGATGGCCCCGTACAATTGGCCGGAATGATCGGGACCGCGTCTAGCCTGCCGGGAAGCCGAAACGACCTCAACCAACGGCTCGATAATGCCGACCAATCGATCATCGCCTTGACAGCCTTCGGGTCGGGGCGGCTGACTGGCGGGGTCGTAGGCAGCACCGACCTGGGGGATTCGGCGCGCGGGATCGCTTTGGCAGACCAGGATGGATTTGCATGGGGCCGGGTTATGTTCCTGGTCGGCACAATCGGTCCGCTCGCAGCTGTGCGGCTGGTCGCGGGAATATTGTTGGCGCTGGCGCCGCTGATGGCGGGATTGCTGTTGTTCTCAGGAACCCGCGATGTGTTCTTGGGTTGGCTCAGGGCTTTGGGGGCCTGCGCGCTGGGCGCGGTCACGCTGGCGCTGGTCTATGCAGTCGAACTCTCGCTCCTCGAGGGTTGGATTGGTGACGCACTGGGGCAGCGACAAGCCGATGTCCTCACCCCTGCTGCTCCGACCGAGCTTCTGGTCCTGGCCCTGGCTTTTGCCGCGATTGCCTGGGGCGCATTGGGCCTGGTGGTGCGGCTGATGTTCTTCTCATCGCCCGGCTGGCAGCGTTTGTCGCAGGTGCTGGCCGATCAAAGCTGGTTTGGGGACAGGCGAGGGCCATTCGAGCGACCGGCTGTTGCAGGCGCGCCCCAAGACGTGTCGCGCGCGCAGCAAATCTCGGATGCCGTCGCACAGTCAGTGCGCCGCGAAGAGCACCATGGCGGATTCAACCCCAGACGTGGGCTAAGCGCTCTTGTCAGCGGGTCGGACGATCCAGCATTCGCGCCGCGCAGGCCGCATTCCGACGATGCACTTGGCCAGTCTTACCGCCGCACCCGCACGCGACGCTCTGCTGCGGCTACCAAAAGGGACAACGCGCCATGACCAAGCCGCAGGATCCGGCGCTCGCGGAATACTACGAGGCTGCTGAAAGCTGGACCGACGTGCGCCACCAAAGCGGCGAGCGCGACCGCAAGGTCGCGTGGATCGTCGCTGCCACCGCTGGCGCAATTGCGCTGATCGAGGCTGTTGTGCTGGTGATTTTGTTGCCGCTCAAACAGATCGAGCCATACGCCGTGCTGGTGGACCGCCAGACCGGCTTCGTCCAACCGCTCAACCTCACCAAGGACCAGTCGATTGTCCCTGACCAGGCATTGGTTCACGCGATGCTCGCGCAGTACGTCGTGGCCCGTGAAGGTTTTAACATTGCCGCGCTCAGGGAAGACTATCGCAAGGTCGCCTTATGGTCCTCGGGAAATGCTCGCAGCCAGTATATCACCGCGACGCAAGCCTCCAATCCTTCAAGCCTTCTGGCGACCTTGCCACGCTCGGCTGTGCTGGCGGTTGAAATTCGGTCGATCTCGCCGCTTTCGGTCGATTCTGCACTGGTCAGATTCGCAGTATCCCGCACCGATCAAGGCGCAGTGCCGGTCCAGCAAGGAGCCTGGGCCGCCGTCGTTCGATACCGCTTCTCTTCGGCCGGAATGAGCGCTGCCAGCAGGCTGGTCAACCCGCTCGGGTTCCAAGTGACAAGCTATAACAAGAACGCTGAAATTGCTCCCGAAGCAGCGTCGCAGCCCGCTCCTTATGCGCCAGGTCCAGTCTCGGTTCCATCCCGGTCGGTGCTGCCCAGGACGATGGTTTCGCCGGCGGAGCAAACTCCAGGGCTGCCTCGATGAGGTGGTCAGCCGGCTTGTCCGTCTTGCTCGCTGTGGCGGCTCCGGCAGATGTGCCGCAGCCGCTCGCCTTCGACAGCCGCGTCGAAACAATCGAATGGCGCGAGGGTGCGGTACTGCCATTGCGCACTGCGGCAGGCGCCAGCTTGACCATTATTTTTGCGCCGGGTGAAGCAATCCAGACGGTGGTGGTCGGCGATCCGGCTGCGGTCGAGGTGCACGTTGCCCCGCAAGCTGATTCGCTCGTGCTGCGTGCCCAGCGCGGGCCAGTGAGCGACCAGATCGAAGTGCGCACGCAGCTGCGCTTCTATCGTTTCCGGCTCGTGCTCGGCCCAGCCAACGATGTCGCCTATGCAGTGCGGTTCAGTATTCCTGCGACAACGCCTGCCGCTTCGACTCTGCCCTACCCGCCCGCGGAAGCGGTAAATCAGTACGCACTCAAAGGCACCGCAAGCTTGCGGCCGGTGCGCGTGTTGGATGATGGCACAAGGACTTTTATCGAATGGGCACCGGATCAGGCCTTGCCAGCGGTCTTTGCGATCAGCCCACTCGGCGAGGAGGAGACCGTCGATAGCTATATGCGCAGCGGGGTGATGGTGATCGACCGGATTTACAGCCGACTGATCTTCAGGATCGGCAAGCACAAGGCGCAGGCCGACCGTGCTCCTCCGGATAAACGGGGTCGGACATGAGCGATAACGCGACCGGTGCTGCCGCCTTGAACGATCCTCGCCCCATGGTCGCTCGGCCAGCTTCACCACGAAACCCATGGCTCCTCGGCGCAATGGCCGCGATTTTGGCGCTTGGGTTGTTTGCGGTGCTCGAAGCCAGGCGCAGCGCACGTTCGGTTGATCCCTTGGTGCCGATCAAGGTTGCCGGCGGCGAGGCGATCACGCCGCCGCAACCGCTGGCGATCCCCGAAATTCAGCAGCAGATCATACCCTTACCTTTGGCTGAGAACGGTCGAGTGGTGCCGCTGAGCAATTCGGCACCGACACTCCCTCCAGCGCCATCACCCCGACAGACCGCCCCGGTCCGGCTCAGCAGTGCACCGCCAGCCGACTACTTTCCTCCGGTTGTTCCGCAAACACCTCCGCTGCTCGCGGCGCCAGCAACGGTCTACCAGGCCCCGACTGCGCCGCTGCCAACCGCCGACCTTGCCCAGCGCGGCTTTGATCGTGTCAAAGCCGCGCGGTTCGCCAATCCCTCGATGACTGTACCGCAAGGCGCGGTCATTCAAGCCGTCCTCGAAACTGCGGTAGACTCGACCAGGCCCGGCCCGGCACGCGCGATCGTCTCGCGCGATGTTCGCAGTTTTGACGGCAGTCGTGTGCTGATCCCGCGCGGCAGCCGCCTGTTCGGGGAATACAAGGCCGATCTCTCCTCAGGCCAAAACCGGGCGATGATCCAATGGACCCGGCTTATGCGTCCCGATGGGGTGACCATAGCGCTCGATTCACCCTCCGCCGATCCGCTCGGGCGAGCGGGGGTCAAAGGGAAGGTCAATTCGCATTTCTGGCCGAGACTGGGCAGTGCCCTGATGCAGACCATGCTCAGCCTCGGATTCGGCTATGCGACCAACGAAGCGACCGGCGGCACAATCATCCTCGGCTTGCCCGGCAGCACGCAAACTGTTGCGCCCCAGCAAACCGAGAGCTTCAAGCCAACCTTGAAAGTGGCGCAAGGCACCCCGGTTTCGGTCTTCGTCACCCGCGATCTTGATTTCAGTGAGGTTGAGCAGTGAACCTTGCGGCAGGACAGTTCTACCTGGAGAGCTATCTTGCCCCATTGGCCTCGTGGCTGGAACGCACTGACATCACTGACATCTACATCAACCGCCCCGGTGAAATCTGGACCGAGTCGGTCGGAGGAATGATCGAGCGGCACGATACTCCGGAACTGGATCGGACTGCCCTGCAACGGCTTGCGCGCCAAGTTGCGGCCGCCAACGCCCAGGGCATCAACCGCGAATCTCCGTTGCTCGCCGGAAGCCTGCCCGATGGTTCTCGCATCCAACTGGTCCTGCCACCGGCAACACGCGGCGAAGTTGCGGTCGCGATCCGCCGCCATGTGGTGCAGGACCTTGAGCTGGAGAGCTACCGGCCGTTGCTGGCAGGATCAGTCAGCCAGACTGAAACTTCCAATACGCTTCGTCCCGCCGCACCACCGGAAGATCCCATCGCGATGCTGCGCCGGGCAGTGAAGGATCGCCGCAACATCCTGATCTCCGGTGGCACCTCATCGGGCAAAACCACCTTCCTCAATGCCCTCCTGCGCGAGGTACCGGGCGATGAGCGGCTGATCCTGATCGAGGATGCGGCTGAGCTGCAACTGCGCCACGCCAACGCTGTCGGGCTGATTGCCGCGCGCGGTGGCCAGGGCGAGGCTGATGTCACGGCCGAAGACCTGCTGATCGCTGCGCTCCGAATGCGACCCGACCGGATCATTCTCGGCGAGATCAGAGGAGGCGAAGCGATGACTTTTCTGCGCGCGGTTAATACCGGACATCCTGGTTCAATCACAACAATTCACGCCGACTCTCCAGAACGCGCGATCGAGCAGCTTGTGCTCCTCACGCTTCAGGCTGGGAGCAAGCTGGGGTGGGATGATGCGGTTCGCTACATCCGAAAATCGATCGACATTGTTGTCCAATTGTCGCGCATCGGGGGCGTTCGGCAAATATCGACAACGACCATTCTAGGATAAAGACCTGTTAAATTCGTCGTCGAGTTTTGAGGCAATCTTGCTCGGTGCAAGGCGGCAAGCCGCAGGAATATGGAGATATTTCAAGGCTTGCCAACGCAGCAATGGACAAAATTGGTCAAATCCGCAGGACCTCAAACTGGCTTCGGTCTCGACGCAAGATTACCTGACCGGTCGTATGACTACGGGCGGCGGGCATTTTCCTCCGATATCTTTGCCGGTTTGATGCCTCGATAGTGGATTGAGCAAGCACTGACCCTCGACCCTTCGGGGGACAAACTAGGCCGCGCGCATCGCATCTTGCCCTTCGGCATCGCAGTCACTCGGCTCACCCAATGCGATCCGGTGTTCAACTGACTGCACGTCTTCGCCGCGCGCCGCGCTGAACCGATGCCGCTGTTTGCCCGTCGCGGCAAAGCCGATCTTGCGCAGCACCGATCCTGATGCCGGGTTGTCGACAAAGTGACCCGCTACCAACGTTCGGTGGCCCAGCACTTTGGCAAGATTCAGCACCGCCCGCGCGGCCTCGGTCGCAAAGCCGCGGCCCCAGTATTCGCGGCCGATCCAGTAACCGAGTTCAACCTCTCCCTCGACTTCTCCCAGGCCGACGCAGCCGACCAGTTCCGCCGGACCACTGGCAGTGGGCAAAGTGATGAAGAAGTGCGGCAGGCGCGGATGCTGCGGCTGGCTGGAAAACCAGCGCGCGTCATCGGGCGTGTAGGGCCACGGCGCCTTGGCGAGGTTCTTGACCACTGCCTCGTCCGCGATCCGGCTAAGCAACTCGCGCCAATCCTCAGGCCAACCGGGCCTAAGGAACAGCCTTTCACTGCGAATGAACATCAACTCAACTCCCGTCATTCGCCCCACACCCGCGTCATAGCGCGGGGGTGTGACAGTGCCATTACGGCATGCGTCAGGGCGCACCCGGAACCGGATGTCCTGCCAAAACCGTGCTGAGGGAGAGACGAAAAGAGGGAGACGGGTTGGCCCCTCTCCCTCGTTTTTCCGGAATCGGATTCCGGCGGGGGGCCATCCTGTCTAGGATGACCCGATATTGGTCATCCGGTTATTCGGCGGCGGCTGCCATATCGACCGAAACATACTTGCGGCCGAGTTTGCCGGCATGGAATCGCACGCGGCCCGCGGTCAGCGCGAACAGGGTATGATCCTTGCCAAGGCCGACATTGGCACCCGGATAGACGCGGGTTCCGCGCTGGCGGATGATAATGTTGCCGCCGATCACGTCCTGACCGCCGAACTTTTTCACGCCGAGGCGGCGGCCAGCCGAATCGCGACCGTTGCGCGAAGAGCCGCCTGCTTTTTTATGTGCCATCTGGGTCTACTCCGGATTCTTATTCAGCAGCTGCTTTGGGTGCCGCAGCCTTCTTGGCCGGAGCCTTCTTGGCGGGCGCTTCAGCAGCAGCTTCTTCAACCTTGGGGGCGGCAGCTTCCTTTTTGGGAGCGGCCTTCTTGGCTTCGGCGCCGACAGCCACGATCCGCAGCAGGGTGAGCTGCTGACGGTGGCCGTTCTTGCGGCGATAGTTGTGGCGGCGACGCTTTTTGAAAACGATCACCTTTTCCGACTTCGCCTGGGCGATAATCTCGGCCGAAACGACGATGCCCTTGGCATCCTTCACTTCACCGCCGTCACCGGCCAGCAGGACATCGCCCAGCGTGATGGTTTCACCGGCTTCACCAGCCAGTTTCTCAACCGCGATTTTGTCTCCGGCAGCAACCCGGTATTGTTTGCCGCCCGTGCGCACAACTGCGAACATGGTGCCCTTATCCATTCATTTCATTCAAACCACCCGGAGATTCGGGCAGCGTCCCGGGCCTCGCCAATGGCAAGGGTCCCCAAAGAAGGGCAGCCCCTAGTCCAAGGTCCCCAGACTGTCAACGGGGGAAGCAACACTCTGGCACGGTTTGCCGGGCATGCTATGGGCAGGCATGCGCAACCTTTATCCCGCTCTGATCCTTGCGGCCAGCGTTCTGATCCTGAGCGCCTGCGCCACAGATGAGGCAGCCTATCCTTCACTCGCCAAACGCCCGGCCGAGCGCGTGACCGCAACCTGGCCGCCCGCCTCGCCGCCGCCTGCCCCGCCGCCCGCGCCACTTGACCCGGAAACAATGGGCAAGCTTGATGGGCTGGTTGCCCAGGCCCGCCGCGCTGACGGGCAATTCAATGGCAAAGTGGCTCGCGCCCGCTCGCTTGCCTCGACCGCACGCGGCGCGAAGATGGGGAGCGAAACCTGGTCAGTGGCCACTGTTGCCGTTTCCGAGCTGGAAGCCGCACGGGCACAGGCGATGGTGGCGATGGCAGAACTCGATTCGCTTTATGCCGAAGCCCGGACCCAAGGCCGCGATGTCACCGCAATTGAAGCGGCGCGTCAGGAAGTGACTGCGATTGTCGCTCGACAGGACGGGGTGCTCGATTCGCTCAAAGGCTTGCTGGAACGGTAGAACTTCTTAGCCCCTCACCAGTTGAGGAAAGGCCCAAGACTCAATCCCAGCGCGACAGGCTGGCGTAGTCATCATCGCGCGGCTCGATCCAGTGCCATTGCCCGGCGCGCTGCTCGCGCTTCCAGAACCAGCTTTGGCTTTTGAGGTGATCCATCGCAAAGTCGACAGCATCGAAGGCCGCACGGCGGTGCGAGGCGGCGGCGGCGACCAGCACGATCGGTTCGCCCGGCAGCATCACCCCGGTACGGTGGAGAATCACTATCCCCATCAGGCCGAATCGCTCAACTGCACTTGCCGCGAGCGCTTGCATTCCCGGCAGGGTCAGTGGCGCGAAATGGCTGAGTTCGAGCGCCTCGACCCCACCCTTGGCGCGCACTTCACCGACGAAACTGCAGACCCCGCCAAGGCCGGGATGGGCCTTGGTGAACGGGCCAATGAATTCGCCAGGTACGAACGGAGCGTCGAGCAGGCGAACGTCGATCACCGGCTCAACCTCCGCTGACAGCAGGCAGGAACGCCAGTTCATCGCCCTCGCCGAGCGTGATCCCGCCGTGCTCGGCGATCAATTCACCGTTGAACGCCCAGCGCACCCGTTCATCGGTCAAGGCCAAAGCCAGCTCGGGCGAGAGTGTGGCAAGGATATCGGAAAGCGGTGCAGCCGCGACTTCACGCTCGGCGCAACCGGCGACATCTTGCAGTCGGCCCAAGAACACCAGTCTGGCCATGGTCAGCCGCCGGTTGTCGACATATGCCGCGCTAGCGCTGGCGCAGCACCGCGCTGGTCAATCCGGAAATGGTGCCGTTCCGGCTTGATCCGCATCGCCTCATCCAGCGCAGCGGACAGTGCCGCATCGGGATTGGCCGAACGCAGCGCGGCGCGCAGATCGACCTGCTCGGTCCCGCCAAGGCACGGGTGGAGTTGCCCAGTCGCAGTCACCCGCACCCGGTTGCAGCCTTCGCAGAAATTGTTGGTGAGCGGCGTAATGAACCCGATACGGCCTCCGGTCTCCGCAACATCGGCATAGCGCGCCGGGCCGCCGGTTCGGTGCACACTGTCGCTCAGCGAGTAGCGGCGCTCCAGATCTGCGCGAACTTCGCTCAGCGGCAGGTAGTGGTCGAACCGGTCGGTTTCGACTTCACCCAGCGGCATGACCTCGATCAAGGTCAGATCAATGCTGCGCCCGTGCGCCCAATCCATCAGCGCCGGAATTTCATCGCGGTTTATGCCCTTCAGCGCCACGGTGTTGAGCTTGACTTTCAGCCCAGCCGCCTGTGCTGCCACGATCCCTTCGAGCACCTGCGGCAGACTGTCGCGGCGGGCCAATTCGGCGAACTTGGCGCGGTCGAGCGTATCGAGCGAGACGTTGATCCGCCGGACCCCTGCTGCATGCAAGTCCTCGGCAAAGGTAGCCAGCCGGGTGCCATTGGTAGTGAGGGTCAGTTCCTCCAGCCCATCACCCAGCTTGCGCCCCAGCGCGCGGACCAGCTCGATCATGTCGCGCCGGACGAGTGGCTCGCCCCCGGTCAACCGCAGCTTGGTCACGCCGCGAGCGATGAAACCCAGGGCCAGTTGGTGCAATTCCTCAAGGCTGAGCACGTCCTTGCGCGGCAGGAATTGCTGCTGTTCGGGCATGCAATAGGCGCAGCGCAGATCGCAGCGGTCGGTCACCGACAGGCGGAGGTAGGAAATCCGGCGCTGGAACTGGTCGACGAGGGTCATGGCACAGGGCTTACCACAGCCCCGGCCCCGGCGCTATCGAGCGGGAGATATTGCCCGGTCAGGCCCTCGGCCGTGGCGAGATAGGCCAGTGCTGCGGTGATGGCGGCGGGATCGTCGCTGGCGACGGCGTTGACCCGCAATGGAGCAGCTTCGCGCGCCAGGGTTTGAACTGCAGCAAGCCGCCAGCCGCTGTGGGTGTGATCGGCGGGAGGGAAAATCAACGTGAGATCCTCCCCTGAACAGGGAGGAGCGAGCAAGGCCTTAGCCTTGTCCATCCACTCGCCATAAAACACCGCCGCCGCCTCACTCGGACGCTCTGGCAAGCCGGTAACCTCCAACCGCACCATCAGCGCCGCTCGCGGGTCAGCGTTATGCCGATTTCCTCGCCGTTTTCGCTGATCGCCAGTTTGACGATCTTGACCGTCACCTCGAGCACCTGCGCATCTTGCAGGAACAGCGTTTCGCAGATGTGGTCAGCCACCGCCTCAATCAGCTTGAAGTGCACGCCTTCGGGCAGCGCTTGGGAAGCGGCAAACTTCAGGTCCATGTAGTTCTTGCTGGCGCTGAGCGGGGTGTCCGGTTCGTAGTGGAGCGCGGGCTTCAGTTTGACTGAAATGGTGAAGCGCAGCGGCTGCGGACGGCCAGTTTCTTCCGAGTAGATGCCGGTCAGGACATCGTGCTCGAAATTGGCGACCTCAAGGCTCAGGCTGTCTCCCATTTCGTATGCCCTACTTACAAATCAGCCGTTGGTCCAGCGCGCGAAGATCGCAGTCGGGAGCAAGCGCCCGCCCTCACCTTCTTCACGCACCGCCAGATCGCCATGCTCGATCGTGCCTGGCAGATCGGCGAAAATCTCTTCCAACATCCCGGCCAAAGCCAGCGAGCTCAGCCGCACTGCATAAACCGTAAGGAACAGGAACCGACTGTCCGCATCGAGCAGGTTGCGGCAATCCGCGACCAATGCCTGCAAGTGATCCTCCAGCCGCCACACTTCACCCTCTGGCCCGCGCCCGAACTTGGGGGGATCAAGGATGATCCCGTCATAACGCTTGCCGCGCCGCACTTCGCGCGCAGTGAACTTGGCCGCATCGTCGACGATCCAGCGAACCGGGCGATCTTCCATGCCAGTGAGCGCGGCATTGGCGCGGGCCTGCGCGACCGATTTCTTGCTGGCATCGACGTGGGTAACCGGGCCGTATTCGGACAAAGCGAGGGTGCCAACACCAGTGTAGCCAAACAGGTTGAGGCTCGAAAATCCTCCCCCTTTGGGGGAGGTGGCATCGCGAAGCGATGACGGAGGGGGCATATCGGAGGGTA
>CALMBN010000259.1 GCA_937860195.1 uncultured Novosphingobium sp. | reverse complement strand
ATTGGCAACGGCTTCGGCGCGTCTTCGCTCTCCCACGCGTCGGTCCATGGTGAGCGAAGTTGGCGCGAGGGTTTGCCGGTGCGCGAGCGCGAACGGACGGTGTCGCGCGATGTGGCGGCGAGCATCTTCTCTTTCACGACCGGAATGGTCTCCGCCTCGTTGGTGGTGAGCCAGACCGATCCCGTCCACGCGCCTTCGGCTCCCGCCGCCATCATCGCTGCCATCTGCGCCCCGGTCATGATCCCGCCGGCCGCCAGCACCGGGATCTCCTGCCCGGCCAGCTTGAGCGCGCGGACCACTTCGGGAATCAGCACCAGGGTCGAAACCTCGCCGCAGTGGCCGCCAGCCTCCCCGCCCTGCGCGACGATGATATCCACGCCCGCAGCGGCCTGGCGCAGCGCGTGTTCCTTGGCCCCGACCAGCGCCGCCACCGGCACGCCCCGCTTCTTGCCCTCGGCGATCATTCGCGGCGGGGCGATCCCCAGCGCGTTGGCGATCAGCTTGATCGGATGGCGAAAGGCCACGTCCATCTGGGCATAGCCGTTTTCGGGCGTGATCCCGGCGCGGCCTTCATAGCGGACCACCTCGTCAGGCGCGGTGGCGATTCCATATTCGCTCAGGAGTCCGGCGGTGAAGCTGCGGTGCTCGGCAGAGATTGCAGCGGCCCGCTCGGCGTTGTCTGCGAATTCGGCGACGCGCGGATCAATCGTTTCGGGCACCAGCACGTCAACGCCATAAGGGGCACCGTCGATATGCTCGTCGATCCAGGCAAGCTCTTCCTCAAGCTGTTCGGGCGTGAACCGGGTCGCGCCCAGCACCCCGAACCCGCCAGCCTTGCTGACTGCCACCACCACGTCGCGGCAATGGCTGAATGCAAACAGCGGAAATTCGCAGCCAGTCAGTTCGCAAACCTTGTTCTTCATCAGTTTCAGCCCCTTGGCATGGTGATCGGACCGCCCAGCGCAATCGCCTTGAGATAGGCCGGACGCGCCTTGAGCGCGGCGAGATAGCGGGACAGATTCGGCCGGGCGATCAGCAGGTCGAGCGACTCGGCGTGTTCGAGCAGGTACTCAAGGTTGATGTCGGCTCCGGTGAAGGTTTCACCGCACAGGAAGCTGCGTCCTTCAAGCTGGGCTTCGATCCAGTCGAGCTGCTTCTTCAGCTCGGCATCCATGAACCCCAGCGCTGCATCCGGCAGGCCGAGCCGGGGCCCAAGCAGCCGCATCAGCATCGGCATGCCCAGCGTGCCTTCGGCGAAATGCAGCCATTCCAGGTATTCGGCGCGGGCATCAGCAGCTGGCAGCAGTTTGCCGCCGCCATGCCGATCGACAATATATTCGATGATTGCCGAGCTTTCGACCATCGTCCGCCCATCGACCTCGACCGCCGGGGCTTTGCCCAGCGGGTGGACATCATAGAGCGAGGGCGGCGAGCGGAAATCGGTACCGCGGGTGTGCTGGACCAGATCGTAGGGGAGGCCCAGCTCTTCCATCAGCCAGATGATCCGGGTCGAGCGCGAAATCTGCAAGTGGTGCACGCGGATCGCCATCTGGCACTTCTCCCTAGGTTACATAATGCGCCGTCGTCTTGGCTTCCAGATCCTCGGCAGTAACACCCGGGGCCAGCTCGATCAGCTTGAACGGTGCAGTGTGGTCTGGCCGGTGAAAGACTGCAAGGTCTGTGATCACCATGTCGACCACGTTCCGCCCGGTGAGCGGCAGGGTGCAGGCGGGGATGAACTTCGGGCTGCCATCCTTGGCGCAGTGTTCCATCAGCACGATGATCTTTTTGACGCCGGCAACCAGATCCATCGCCCCGCCCATGCCCTTGATCATCTTGCCGGGGATCATCCAGTTGGCGATATCACCGTTCTCGGCCACTTCCATCGCGCCCAGCACGGTCAGATCGATCTTGCCGCCGCGGATCATCGCAAAGCTGGCGGCGCTGTCGAAATAGGCCGATTGCGGAAGCTCGCTGATCGTCTGCTTGCCGGCATTGATCAGGTCGGCATCCTCTTCGCCCGCATAGGGAAAGGGGCCGATGCCGAGCA
>CALMBN010000258.1 GCA_937860195.1 uncultured Novosphingobium sp. | reverse complement strand
GCATGCCGCGCCGCACCTGGACCTACGATTCCAACATGGGTTGGAACGAGGGTAACTTCATCGCCACCTGCGGGGCCTACCTGCTCGGTCTCGGCATCTTCGGACCCGGCATCGCCAGCGGCATCGTCTCGGGCGGACCCCAGCTTGGCGCTGGTGCTGCCGCCGGAACCGCGCTTGCGGCGGGCGGTCTGGCGATCGGCGCGGCGGCTGGCGCGAAACTCGCAGGCGGCGCGGTCGCCAGCGCGGCGACCGCCACCGCGCATGGCGGTGCCAAAGCGGCAGGCGGCGCGACCATGGCCTATTCGCTCGGCTCGGCAGGCAAGTCCGGTCCCGGTGCTGTGGCATCGGGAATCGGTGCGGTCAGCCAGGCCGCAGGCGGTGCGGCCATGTCGCCACTGCGGAAATCCGCTGAAGGTTTGCAGCAGAGCTTCAAGGACGGTGCGCGCAGCGCGATTGGCGCGACCGGCGGCAAGATCATAAGTCCCAGCAGTGGTTTGGCACCGGGCGCGTCGCCGCCCGCCGATCCCGCACCGACATCCGGTCCGCCTGCTTGGGCGAGGGCGATGAAAGACCGCCAGGCCATCCTCCATTCCGCACAGATCGCCGCGCACACGCTCAAGTCGGGCGATGGCGGCGGCGCGGGAACCACCATCGACTCGCAGCCAAAGGAATAGCAGAATGTTTCGACGCCCCTCGATCCGCTACGGCGAAACACCCGAACCCGTCACCCCCTATCAGCGCGCGGCGCAGGCCTGGGATGATCGTATCGGTTCGGCCCGTGTCCAGGCCAGGAACTGGCGGCTGGCCTTCTTCGGAACGCTCGCGCTGTCGGGCGCGCTGACCGCCGGAATCATCTGGCAGGGTGCGCGCGGGAGCATCGTTCCCTGGGTGGTCGAAGTCGACAAGCTCGGCGAAGCGCAGGCCGTCGCCCCCGCCAATGCCGACTGGCAGCCCAGCGATCCCCAGGTCGCGTTCCACCTCGCGCGCTTCATCGAGCAGGTCCGCAGCATTCCCGCCGACGCCATCATCGTGCGCGAAAACTGGCTCCGGGCCTATGACTTTACCAGCCCGCAAGGCGCGCTTGCCTTGAACGACTATGCCCGCGCCAACGATCCCTTCGCCCAGATCGGCAAGGTCCAGGTCGGTGTCGATGTCGCCAGCGTGATCCGCGCGTCGAACACGAGCTTTCGCGTCGCCTGGGTCGAGCGCCGCTATCAGGACGGCAGCCTTGCCGAGACCACCCGCTGGTCGGCGATCGTCACGGTGACGATCCAGACCCCCAAGACACCCGACGCGCTCCGCAAGAACCCGCTCGGGCTGTTCGTCAATGCCATCAACTGGTCGAAGGAGCTTGGACAATGACCCGCAATCACAAGATACGCAAAGCCGCGACGATGCTCGCCATCATGGGTATCGCCGCACCGCCGCTGTGGGCGCAGCAACCGGCACCCATCCTGCAAGCCGAGCCGGCAGCACCGGAGCCGCAGGTGATCGCCATCCCCGTTCCGCTGCCGCTGCCCGGCCAACTCAAACCAGCTCCGCGGCGCCTCCCCCACGCCGCGAGCCGCTCCCGCCCGACCCGGATTCCCCCTGCTCCCGTGGTCAGGGTGGGAGCGGCGAATGAGGCCGCACGGGTCGAGCCGCGCCGCGACGGCTTCATCAACGCCATGCAGCGGTTCGTCTGGGCCGAAGGCGCGCTTTACCAGGTCTATGCCGCGCCCGGCCAGATCACCGACATCGCGCTCCAGCCCGGCGAACAACTGGTTGGCGCGGGACCAGTCGCGGCGGGCGATACCGTACGCTGGATCATCGGCGACACGACCAGCGGCACCGGAAATGCAACCCGTGTCCACATCCTGGTCAAGCCGACGCGCAGCGACCTTGCGACCAACCTCATCATCAACACCGACCGGAGAACCTACCACCTCGAACTTCGCGCCAGCACTTCGACCTACATGGCCTCGGTGTCCTGGACCTATCCGCAGGATGAGCTGATCGCGATCCGGGGCCGCGCAAGTGCTGCCGAGGCGGTCGCGCCCGTCGCAGCCGGGATTGCGCTCCCCAACCTCACATTCGGTTATCGTATCTCGGGCGACCGCCCCGACTGGCGACCGGTGCGCGTGTTCGACGACGGGGTGCGGACTTTCATCGAATTTCCCGAGGGTGTTGCGCGCGGTGAAATGCCTCCGGTGTTTGTGATCGGTGCGAGCGGTGAAGGCGAACTGGTCAACTATCGCGTTTCCGGACACTACATCATCGTCGATCGGCTGTTCGCCGAAGCCGAACTCCGGATGGGCGACAAGCGCAGCGAACAGCGGGTGCGCATAACCCGCGATGTCCGGGAGCGGCGGCGATGACCGAGGAAACCCCAGCTGCGCCGAAGGCTGCAGCAACGCTCGCACCTGCCGCCGCAGCGTCGCCCGCGCCAAAGGCACCACCACCCGACCTGCGGCTGCGCCCGCCACTTCCAACGGTGATGCGCCTGTCGCGCAAGACCGTCGGCATCGCCAGCGCTGTGACCCTTGCGGCAATCGGCGGGGCCTTTGGCTACGCGCTCTATGACCAGGGCCGCGAAGCCCCCGCCGAATTGCTGGTCACCGACGGCAAAACCACCGCCGACGCGCTCGCGGGTGCACCCAAGGATTATGGCGACGTCCCCAAGCTCGGTCCGCCGCTTCCCGGCGACCTTGGCAAACCGATCCTCGACGCGCAGCAAAATGGCGGGGTCGCCGCATTGCCCCCGGTTGGTCCGGCACAGCCTGGGCAGCCACCCTTGTCGCCAGAGGCAAGCGCCGCCCATCAAGCGCGCCAGCTCGCGGCGCAGGAACGCGACGCCGCGCGCACAAGCCGGTTGTTTCTGGCCGGGTCGGGGGGAAGTCCCGGTCCGGTTAATGCCGGACTGGCTGGCGGCGAAGCCAGTGCCGGAATTACCCCAGTCGCGGCGGCATCAGCCGAATCAACGGCGCGAGTATCGCCGAAACAGGCGTTTCTCGCTTCCGTTGGCGACCGCCGTACGCTGGCATCTGATCGTCTCGCTCCGCCCCTCGAGCCGCATATCCTGCAAGCAGGCAGCATCATTCCGGCGGCGCTGATCACCGGCATCCGCTCTGACCTGCCCGGCCAGATCACCGCGCAGGTCACGCAGAATGTCTATGACAGCCCCACGGGCCGAATCCTGCTGATCCCGCAAGGTTCCCGGCTGATCGGCGACTATGACGCCGAGGTCAGTGCCGGACAGTCGCGCGTCTTGCTCGCCTGGACCCGGCTGATCTTGCCCGATGGCCGTTCGATCCAGCTTGACCGCCAACCCGGCGCCGATGGGCGCGGGTTCGCCGGTTTGCAGGACAGCGTGAACTTCCATTGGGGCAGTCTGGCCAGGGCCGCGCTGATTTCGACCGTGCTCGGCGTGGGGACCGAGCTGGGATCGGGAAGCGACGATACGCTGGTCCGGGCGCTGCGCACCGGCACCCAGGACAGCATCAATCAAGCGGGTCAGGAAATCGTGCGGCGCCAGCTCAACATTCCGCCGACGCTGACCATCCGCCCCGGCTTTCCAGTGCGGGTCATCGTCACCCGCGACCTGATCCTCTCGCCCGCAGGTGCGGCGCCATGACGCGCTTGAAGCTCACCGACCTTGCCGACGAGAAGCCGGTCAGGCTGACGGTGGAACTCACCGCCCGGCTGCACCGCGACCTTTCCGCTTATGCCGTTGCGATGGGCGGCGGCGAGGCCAAGGGCGCGCCTGCGCCCGAGCGGCTGATCCCGGTGGCCTGGGGCGCTGCCGGCGCCG
>CALMBN010000257.1 GCA_937860195.1 uncultured Novosphingobium sp. | reverse complement strand
TTCAAGGTGCTGGGTCTGGAACCGATCGACTGGTTCGCCGCCCATCCGATGACTGCGATCATCATTATCGTGTCGTGGTCGTGGATCCCCTTCGCGATGCTGATCATCCTGACTTCGCTGCAATCGCTCGACCGCGAGCAGGTCGAGGCGGCGCGGATGGATGGCGCTCGGTCGATCGGTATTTTCTATTTCGTGGTGTTGCCGCATCTGCAGCGCCCGATTGCCGTTATCGTGATGCTGGAAACGATCTTTTTTCTCTCCACCTACGCGGAGATCTACGTCACCACCGGCGGCGGACCGGGAACGGCGACGACCAACATGCCGTTCTATATTTTCTCGCGCGCACTGCAGAGCTTCGATGTCGGCCTGGCTTCCGCCGGCGGCATATTCGCCATCCTGATTGCCAACATCATCGCCTTCTTCTTTGTCCGCGCCATTGCGCGTCAATTGTAGGTGATCGGCGATGTCGAACCAGCATATGAAGATTGCGAGAACCGTGTTCGGATGGGCCTGCGCCCTGCTGATGGCGTTTCCGGTATTCTGGATGGCCCTCGCGGCGTTCAAGACTGAGCAGGATGCGGCGGCAATTCCGCCGTTGCTGTTCTTCTCGCCGACGCTGGAAAACTTTCATGAGATGAACCAGCGGGTCGATTACCTGCAGCATGCCTGGACCAGCATTGTCGTTTCATTTTCCGCTACCCTGCTTGCACTGCTGGTCGGCGGACCCGCCGCCTACGTCATGGCCTTCCACCAGACGCGGCGTACCCGCAGCATCATGCTGTGGATGCTGTCGACCAAGTTCATGCCGGCGGTCGGCGTGCTGGTGCCGATCTACCTCATTCTCGTGTCGATGAACCTACTCGACACCCGGATCGCGCAGAGTGAGGTGAACAAGCTCGCACTTTATCTCGATGCCAGCCCACAGACACCGCGCCGCGCCGATGCTGCCGCGCTTGATGCGATCGGGGCCAGGACCGATGACGACGGGTTCGCCAGTCTGGTCAGCGTTGTGCTCGGCGGGGAAGTGGCCAAGCTGGCGCCTGAACTTCACCGGATGCGCGAGCTGGGCCTCAGCCCGGTGGGCGTGCTGCTGGCGTTCGAGCGGCGCGCCGCACAGCTGGTCCAGCTCGCCGCCCGGATGGGGCCACGCGGCAATGTGCCCAGCTTCATCAAGGCCGAAGTCGCCGCCAAACGGGTGTTCTGGAAAGACGACCGAGATCTGACCGCTCAACTTGAGCGCTGGCGCGGCCCCCGGCTGGCTCGGCTGGTTGACAAGTTGGTCGGGCTTCACCGGGCCTTGCTGGCCGACAGCCGCAACGCCGAGCTGCTATTCAGTCAGGGCCTGGCTGAAATCGCCCGCGCTGCCGACCAGCGTCGATAGCGTCTGTCCACCACACAGGACTGGCCGCCGCTTGTCGCGGACCAACGATTTGCTCTAGATCACCCGCAACAACGGGCAAAACGGATCGCAATCAAATCCGATGAGTGACAAGGCAGCCAGCAGCACAGCAAAGCCGCGCAGCAGCGATGCGCCGTCGGTTGCCGCCTTTGCTCAGGCCCGTCCGCTCGAACGACGCCGCCTGCAATGCTATCTGGCGCTGGTTGTCGCCGATATTCTGGCGCTTTTCATCGGTTTTGGGGTTTCGGGTTACCTATACATTGGCTGGCATGGCGTGGCGCAAGCCGGCGTGCTGACCCAGCTGCTGCTTCCGGTGTTTCTGACCATCGCGCTCTACAATGGGGCCTATTCGATCGACGCGCTGCGGAGTGCCCGGCGCGGAGCACTGCGCGCCCTGGCGGCGCTGATGATTTCTGCTGCGGCGGTGGTGTTCATCGCCTTTTACACAAAGTCGAGCCAGGAATTTTCGCGGTTTCTGTTCACGGCGGGAGTGCTGCTGGCGCTGGCGACCTTGGCCTGGCTGCGAGCCCAGGCGCGCAGTTTTATTGCTTGGCGCTGCGGCGCGACAGTGATCAATGAACTGGTGATCAACGATGGCGGCCCGATCGTCGATTTCGCACATGCCCGGCATGCGGATGCCCGCGCACTTGGCCTGGTTCCTGCGCTTGACGATCCCGGCGCGCTCAACCGGATTGGTAACCTGCTGGCTGGAATTGACCGGGTTGTCGTGAGTTGCACGCCCGAACGCCGTCTGGCGTGGGCAACAATCCTCAAGGGCGCCAACATTGATGGCGAAGTCGTCGACGATGCGGTGGTTAGCCTCGGCGCGCACGGGGCCCGGATTGTGGCGGGACACGGGCTGCTGCGGGTGTCGATCGGCCCGCTTGGCCTTCGCTCAAGGGCGATGAAGCGCGGGTTTGATGTGTGCGCGGCCGTTGGCGGGTTGATTCTGCTCTCGCCGCTGCTGTTGCTGGCCACTATCGCGATCTTGCTTGAGGACGGCCGCCCGGTGCTGTTCGTTCAGCGCCGGGTCGGACGGAGCAACCGGTTCTTCTCGGTTTATAAGTTTCGTTCGATGCGGCATACTGGCAATGATCAGGACGGAGCCCGTTCGACCCTGCGCGAGGATGCGCGTATTACCCGCGTTGGCGCTTTTGTCCGGCGCACCAGTATTGATGAATTACCACAACTTATCAATGTCCTGAAGGGCGAGATGTCGATTGTCGGACCGCGCCCGCACGCGTTGGGTTCGCAAGCCGGGGAAAAACTGTTCTGGGAGGTCGATCAGCGGTACTGGACTCGACACGCACTCAAGCCGGGCCTGACCGGCCTGGCTCAAGTGCGCGGGTTGCGTGGTGCCACCGATCTGGAAACTGACCTTGCGCAGCGTCTCGAGGCGGATCTCGAATACCTGGATGGCTGGTCGCTATGGCGCGACCTAGGCATTGTGCTCGGCACCCTGAGAGTGCTGGTTCACGAACGGGCCTATTAGGGCTTCGTTCTGTTTCGAAGTGTTGCACCGCAGCAACGGTCTCGGCTTAAAACCGTCATTTCCGCTTAACCTAAGGTTAACGCGCAGAATTCTGCGATTTCTGTGCTGTTTTTTGGGTGGACTTGGTAATTCTCCGGTGTTAGTTGCCGCTACGTAATTGTCCGGAGTGAATCGAAGTGACATCGCAACTGATCGCAGGTGCAGCATCAATCGCCCTTCTGGGGGCAGGTTTTGCTGGTGCCGAGGGAACCCGTTCGGTTGAGGCGCTTCCGGCCCAATCCGCGATGCTCGCTGCCGACGAAGCCGGTTCGGGTAACAAATGCCTGGTTGAGGTGATCCGGTCCGGAACGCCTGGTGCCGCCGACATTACCCGTTCGGCTCTGGCTGACGGCTCTTGCGTTTGCACCGTGACGACCGGGCAGCCGTCTGGCAACGGTTCGGCCGAAGAAATCGTGACCAACCTGCTGCGCGATCGTGTCTGTGATGGCGCACCGGCACCTGGCAAAGTGGTTGCAGAGGCTGCAACCGGCGGCGGCAGTGCCGGCATCATTCTTCCGGTTTTGCTCGTCACGGCTGGTGCCGCCGGCTTGGCATTTGCTGCCGGGAACGACAGCCCGGGCTGACGCCCTTTTTGCAAATCGAATGATCGTCTAGGTTTGGCATCGGCGGAGTGATTCGCCGGAGTGGCTGCGTATTGGTTTGCGTATGGGGGGCAGTGGGCACAGCCATGGAGACCGGGCAACGCCGCTGGGCAGGGATTGAGCCTGCTGCATGGTTCGCAGCGGTTCTTTTGGCGCTTTCGCTGACTTTGGGTGGAGGCGGGACACCTGCCCCATTGCTGGAACTGGTCTTGCAGCTTGCAGCCATGCTGCTCGCGCTGGGCTGGTTGTGGTCGGCTCGGCAGCCGTGGCAGAATATCCCGACTGGTGCCTGGCAGCTGTCGGCCCTGATAATTGCGCTACCGCTGTTGCAATTGATTCCGCTTCCAGCCGGGATATGGCAAGCCTTTCCGGGCCGGGAAGGCATGCGTGCCGCTCTCGATCTGACCGGGGACGGGGAATCCTGGCGAGCTATCTCGATGTCGCCGCCGCGCACGCTGTCAAGTTTGCTGGCCGCACTGGCAGCCGTTCTCAGCCTGGTGCTGGCGGCGGGCCTCGGCGCAAGGGGGCGCTGGCTGTTGCTGGGGATCGTGGCTGCAGGCGGACTGGCGACCCTGTTGATCGGCGCAGCGCAGCTTTCGGGTGGCGCGGGCAATCCGGCGCGGTTCTTTGATCCAAACGGGATTTATCTGACCGGCTTTCAGGCCAACCACAACGCCACTGCCGACGTGTTGCTGATTGGGATGCTGGCCATGGCCGCGCTTGGGCGCCAGGCGCTGAACCGGGGCTTGATTCGCTTTGACGGATATCGGCTTGGCGGTGCTGTGCTGGCGGTCGACACTGTGATGGTGCTGGGGTTGTACCTGACTGGATCGCGCGCCGGACTTGCCCTCCTGCCGCTGGTCCTGATGTTCCAGTACCTGATCCTCCAGCCAGATCGTAAGGTGCATTGGTTCCGTCTTGGCGCGAGCGCAGCGGCGACAGCGATGGTCGCCGGGCTGGCGTTTGTGTTGCTTCGCGGCAACCGGATGGTTGAGCTGATCGCTGCTCGCTTTACACTAGAAGGCGAATTCAGGCCGGAGCTGTGGCGGGATTCGGTCTATGCGCTGGGCCAGACCTGGCCAGCTGGATCGGGGCAGGGCACATTTGTATCGGTCATGATGGCGGCAGAGCGGCTTGAAGTTGTCGATCAGACCCAGCCAAACCGGGCCCACAATGACTATCTCGAACTGGTAATCGAGGCCGGGTTGCCTGGTCTGCTGGTCCTGGTCATCGTGGCGATCCTGATTTTCCGCGCTTTGGTGCGGGCCCGGCGAGAGCCGCCCGCCGGATCGCGCGCGCAGGTTCTGTTTGCCAGCGGCACCTTAGCCGTGATCGCGCTTCATTCGCTGGTTGATTACCCGATGCGTTCCATGGCATTGGCGGCAGCGGCTGCAACAGCCGTGGGCTTGCTGCTGCCGCCGCTGTCTGAACACAAAGCTGAGCTTCGGGGATCCCAATCGTGAGCAGTTTATGGCGTGGTATGGCGATGGTGTTACTCGGCCTGGTGCTGGCCGGTTGCCAGACCGCGCCGCGCTCAGCAGCGCTCCCGCAAGGCCAGGCCGCCTATGAAATCGCCCCTGCGATCGACATCGCCGCCAAACCGCAGGCCTACCGGATCGGCCCCGGTGATCTGATCAGCGTTCAGGTTTTTCAAGAACCGGACCTCTCGGCCGAAAAGATTCAGGTCGATGATGTCGGCCGAATCCAGGTTCCCCTGGCGGGGGACATTCTGGCCACCGGTTTGACCGCGCCGGAACTGGCGGCAGTGATAACGGAGCGGCTCGGCCGTGAATTTATCCGCTATCCGCGGGTCGTGGTCAGTGTGGTTTCGACCCGTGAACAAACCGTTGCGGTCGAAGGTGAAGTCAAGATGCCGGGGGTCTACAAGATCAGCCCCAGCGACACCTTGCTGTCTGCCATCGCGCGCGCGCAGAGCCCGACCAATGTCGCACGGCTGGACGAGATCGTCGTGTTCCGCACCGTCAACGGCCGCCGATTGGGTGCGCGGTTTGACCTGCGCGAGATTCGGGCAGGCCGGGCCGCCGACCCGCAGGTGCTGGGTGGCGATGTCATTGTCGTCGGATATTCGTCCCTGAAGGGCATTTACCGCGATATTCTTCAGGCGGCGCCGCTGTTCAACATTTTCACCCAAATCAAGTATTGAGCGCAACTTAAATGGCCACAATTCCAGCCAACGCCGGCATCACGGTACCCTCCCAGGCGGCGGTTACGCTCGACCATCTCGGCGACGACGAGATTTTCGGTGAGGGCAAGAAGCCTGGTTTTGACATTCGCTATGTGATCGCGGCGATCCGCACCAACCTGCTGGTGATTGTGGCCATAATCATTGCCGCACTGACGCTGGCGCTGGTCGCCACGATGCTCGACACAAAACGCTATACCGCGGTTGCATCGGTTCAGATCAACGATCAGTCGCAACGGGTTCTGGGCAATGCCGAGGAGAACCAGAGCGAAGTCAACGGAGTCTGGGATACCGACCGGTTCCTCCAGACCCAGGTCGATGTGCTCAAGAGCCGGGCGCTCGCGCTGCGGGTGATCAAGCGGCTGCGCCTGGAGGGCAACGCCAAGTTCTATGAGCAGATGGAAGCCGGTGCTCCTGGTCCTGGCGCGTCGCCCTCTGCGGTACGTGAATTGACCATCGGACTGTTGCGTTCAAATATGCTGATCAAGTTGCCGCGGACTTCGCGTGTGGCGATGATCACTTTTGAAAGTACCGACCCTGTCCTGTCGGCGCAGGTTGCCAACGCCTTTGCCGAGGAGTTCATTCAGGCATCACTTCAGCAACGCTATGACAGCTCGGCTTATGCCCGCAATTTCGTTGCAAACCAATTGCAGGATGCCAAGGGCAAGCTTGAAGAATCAGAGCGTAATCTCAACGACTATGCCCGTTCAGCGGGCTTGATCCGGACCCGCAACCTTGAGCAAGGCAGTTCGGGCAACGAAGGCGATGCCGGAAGCGGCGCGTCGAGCGTAACCACCGCGAGTCTGCTCCAGCTCAATGCCGCAGCCTCGCAAGCCAAGGCGAACCGGATCGCGGCTGAAGCGCGGCTCGGCTCGCTCAACTCCAAATCGCTGCTGGCCGATCGCGATGCGATGCAGAACCCGGCAGTCCAACAGCTGTTTACGCAGCGCGCCGAAGTTGAAGCCAAACTGCAGGATGAATTGACCCGCCACCTTGAGGGGCACCCCAATGTCCGCCAGTTGCGCGCGCAATTGAAAGTCATTGACGGGCAGCTCAACATGGCTGCGCAGAACGTCCGGACCGGGGTGCGGGCAGAGTTCGAAGCCGCCGTTGCCACCGAACGGCAGCTCGTAGCGCAGGTCAGCGCATTGAAGACTGCGACCTTGGCCGAGCAGGACAGTTCGGTGCAATATAACTTGCTGGCACGCGAAGCTGACACCAACCGTGCGCTCTATGATGGACTGCTCCAGCGCTACAAGGAACTCAACGCGTCAGCCGGGATCAGCACCAGCAACATTTCGATCATCGATGCTGCAGATCCGCCGCAAGGACCTTCGTCCCCAAATCTGATGAAGAATCTGGCCTATGCGTTGTTGGCGGGCCTTGGCATTGCGGCCGTAACGACGTTCTTGCGCAACCAGTTCGATGATACTGTGCGCGTGCCGGAAGACGTCGAACACAAGCTGGAATTGCCGCTGTTGGGGGTCATTCCGCGGTCACGCGACTCCGATTTGCTCGAAGAGCTGGCCGATCCAAAATCGGCAGTTTCGGAAGGGTACAACTCGCTGCGCGGGGCCTTGCTCTATTCGACCAGCCACGGCCTGCCGAAATCGTTGCTGGTCACCAGCTCGCAGCCGTCCGAAGGCAAGACAACGACCAGCTATGCCATTGCCCAGGGCTTTGCCCGGATGGGCCGCAAAGTGCTGCTGGTTGATGTTGATCTGCGGCGTCCCTCGTTGCACCGCCGGATCGGGCTCGACAATGAGAAGGGCATGTCGACCTTGCTGACCAATCAGGACAGCATTCACCATGTGGTCAAACCAAGCGGCCTGACGAACCTCGATGTCATTACCTCTGGACCAGTGCCGCCAAGCCCGACCGAACTGATTGCATCGACGCGGATGGAAGAGCTGATCGAGGAGCTTTCCGCCCGCTATGACGTGGTGGTGTTCGATAGCCCGCCGATTCTGGGTCTGGCTGATGCCCCGCTGATGTCGGCACTGGTCGATGGGGTGATCTTCATCATCGAATCCGAGCGCGCCCGGCGCGGCTCGCTCAAAGCTGCGCTGCGGCGGCTCAGGACAATGCGGCCGATGTTGCTGGGCGCAGTGCTGACAATGTTTGATCCCAACAAGGCCGGCAACCGCTATTCCGAATACTACGGCTACGACTATTACACCTATTCGCCGTCGGACAAGAAGAAGGGCTGATCCCGGCAATGGCCCGCTCCACGCTCAAACTGGCAATGCTGGGCGGCGTGCTGGGCTATGGCCTCTTGGCTGTTGGCAGCGGGTTGGACCGGGCATCGGCCCAGCAACCCGGGCTCGCGCAGTGGGTTCCAAGCGTGCTGGCTGCCGAAGCATACCGGGCCGAGGCGACGCTCGCACTGCAATCGAGCAACCAGGCCGAAGCCATCGAGCCTGCGACCCGAGCAGTCATCGCCGATCCGATCAATCCCCGCTCCACCGGCTTGCTCGGTGCCGCGCAGCTGGCAGCTGGCGAGCAGGTCAAGGCTGACCGCACGTTTCGGGTTGCGGCCCGGTTCGGCTGGCGTGAACCGCTGACTCAAATCTATTTCATGAACGCCGCGCTCAATGCCGGTCAACCTCGACTGGCCGCGCTGCGGCTCGATGCGGTGCTGCGCCAGGCCCCAAACCTGGCTGTGCGGGACATGCTGCTTGCGCAGTTCGCGGGCGCAGCGGACCGCCGCACCGCCTTGGCCGAACGACTGGCTTTGCGCCCGCCATGGACTGCCGCCTTCATTGCTGAAACGTTTTCGGTGGCCCTTCCGGAACTGGAAGCGCGGGCTGCGATCCTTGAAACGCTGGCGG
>CALMBN010000256.1 GCA_937860195.1 uncultured Novosphingobium sp. | reverse complement strand
CCCGCTACGAGATCGCCTTCACGCTGTTCGGCCTGCTGCTTGGTTTAGCCTTGACCGAGGGATTGAGCGGGCTGGCGCGCGCGATCAAGAACCGCCATATTTCGCAGATCGGCTGGGCAACCACTTTGCTGGGCTTGTTCGTCGCCTGCGATGTAGTGTCGTTCTGGATGTATGGTTGGTCTTTGCGTGATAAGCTGCAGGTCAGCTGGCCACTGATGTTTGGCGGTTTTGTCGTCACCGGAACTTATTACGTCTGCGCCGCGCTGGTGTTCCCGAGCGACAACGAAGTGGATTTTGAAGCCCATTTTGATCGCATTCGGGGATTGGTGCTGGGCGGTGCAGTCTTTTGCAACATCGCCTTGTTGGCGCTAACGATCAGCTTCGTTGGTCTATCCCCGTTCGGCGACATTCGAACACTCGTTATTACCTGGACGCTTTTTCCGGTCGCAGCGTTTGCCATGTTTGCCAAGGATCGCCGGGTAATTGTGGGATGCCTGGTTTGGTTGATCGCACTCTACCCGCTATCGCTGGTCTGGAGCTGAACCCCCTCACCCACCCGCATGATAAAAATCATACACCGTCTGCGCCACCGCCGCGCTAACCCCCGGCGCGCGCTGCAAGTCTTCCAGCGAAGCCGCCCTGACCCCGCCCGCCGTGCCAAAATGCAGCAGCAGCGCGCGCTTGCGGGCAGGACCAACGCCCGGGACTTCATCGAGCGGTGAGGCCGTCATCGCGCGGCTGCGCTTGTCGCGGTGGGCGCCGATGGCGAAGCGGTGGACCTCGTCGCGCATCCGCTGAAGGTGGAACAGCAGCGGGGAATTTTCGGGCAGCATTTTTTCGCGCCCGTCGGGAAAGTGGAATACTTCGCGCCCCTCGCGGCCGTGGTGCGGACCTTTGGCGATCGCGATCAGGGGAACGTCCTCGATCCCCAGTTCCTCGAGCGCATCCTTGACCGCCGACATATGGCCCTTGCCGCCGTCGATCAGCACCAGATCGGGCCACATGCCGCCGTCGCGGTCCGGGTCCTCATCTTGCGCGCGGGCAAACCGCCGCCCGAACACTTCGCGCATCATCGCGAAGTCATCGTTGGTTTGCGCGGTCTTGATGTTCCACTTGCGATACTGGCCTTTGATGAAGCCTTCTGGCCCCGAAACGATCATCGCGCCCAGCGCTGCGGTGCCCTGAATATGGCTGTTGTCGTAAACCTCGATCCGCTGCGGCGGTTCGGGCAGTTCGAGGAATTCGGCGAGTTCGCGGCCCAGCCGGGCCTTGGTCCCGCTTTCGGCCGCGCGGCGCTCCAGCGCCTCAACCGCGTTGCGGCTGGCTTGCTCCATCAAGCGCCGCCGGTCGCCGCGCTGGGGAACAGACAGCTCGACCTTGCCCCCGGCCGGCCCGGCAAAGGCCTCGGCCAGCAGCGCCGCCTCCGGCAGCTTGCGATCGAGCAGGATTGTCCTCGGCGGGGGGACTTCCTCATAAAACTGGGCCAGGAAGCTGGTCAGCACCTCTTCGGCGGCCAGCCCTTCGGTATGGCCCGGAAAGAACGCGCGGTGGCCCCAGTTCTGTCCGCCACGAATGAAGAACGCCTGCACCCCGAACTGGCCGCTCAATTCGGCAATCGCGAAGATGTCGGCGCTGCCCAATCCTTCGGCATTGATCGCCTGGCTGCCCTGAATGAAGGTCGCGGCACGCAGCCGGTCACGCAGGATTGCGGCGGTTTCAAAATCGAGCGCCGCCGCCGCTGCTTCCATCTGCATGTTCAGCTTGGCCTGCACGTCGGAGCTTTTGCCGCCAAGGAAGTCCTTCGCTTCGCTGACCAGCTCGTTATAGCCCGCGACATCGATCCGCCCGACGCAGGGCGCCGAGCAGCGTTTGATCTGATAGAGCAGGCATGGCCGGTCACGCCGCGCGAAAAAGCTGTCGGTGCAAGACCGCAGCAGGAACAGCTTTTGCAGCGCATTGATCGTGGTGTTGACCGATCCGGCGCTGGCGAACGGTCCGTAATAATTGCCAATGGCCCGCCGTGCGCCGCGATGCTTGGTGATCCGGGGAAAGTCATGTTCGGCGCGCAGCAGGATGAACGGGAAGCTTTTATCGTCGCGCAGCAAAACGTTGTAGGGCGGGCGATAGCGCTTGATCAGTTGCGCTTCCAGCAACAGCGCCTCAGCCTCTGAATTGGTGGTAACGATAGTCATGCTGCGGGTCTGACTGACCATCCGCTTCAAGCGCAGCGGCAGGCGGTCTACCTGGAGGTAATTCGCGACCCGGTTCTTGAGCGCCCGGGCCTTGCCAACGTACAGCACGTCGCCGCGCGCATCGAGCATGCGATAAACCCCGGGCTTGGGCCGCAGCGTCGCCTGAACCTCGCGGATCGCCGCCACTCCGGCTTCGAGATCCGGCTGGCCGCCCTTCATCGTATAGGTCGCCCGATCCTCGTTGAAACGGTCGGAACCATTGGGTTGGTCAGGACGATCGGCGCGAGTCATCGGTTTAGTAATGGAAGCGGCACTGGGCAATTTCCAGTGCTTGGGTCACTCCACTACCGGCAACCCGGTAAACCAATCGATGTTCACGATCGATCCGCCGCGACCACCAACCTGAGAGATTCCCGCGCAAAGCCTCAGGCTTGCCCGTTCCGCGAAATGGATCGCGCCTGCTCTCCGCAATGAGCCGATTGACCTTGACGAAAAGCCGCTCTTCGGTTTCGCTGAGCAATATGTAATCGTCCCACGCGGTCGGAAAGAAGACGACCTTCACAATTCGATCAGTTCGTGTTCCTCACCCTCACCTGCTTCCAGCCCGCGCACCGCTTCCAGCAAGCGAGCGGCATTGGCTGGCGAGGAGAGCAGGTAAAGTGTCTCCTCAATTGATTCCCATTCGCTTTCGGAGAGGATCACCACGTTCTCGCCGCGCTGCCGTGCGATCTTCATCGGCGCGCGCGATTCAACCACGCGGTCGAATACGGCCTTCAGGTTGTTGCGGGTGTTGGAAAAGGTTTCGACTAGCATGAAGGGTTTATGCACAATGTTCTGTACAATGTCAATCTGCGTTGACGCACATTTCAACTCTGTTACGCTGCGTCGCAGCAGACCCGGAAATCGGGCGGCAAGCAGGAGAGGTATCGCTTGAAGCAACTCCAGGGAATGGATGCATCGTTTGTTGCGCTGGAAACGCGCACGTCGCCGATGCACATCGGCTCGCTGCTGATTTACAACCCAGAGACCGCGCCAGGCGGGTTCGTGCGGTATAAAGATATCCTGCGGTTCTTCGAAAGCCGGATGCAGCTGTCCAAGACCATGCGGCAGCGACTGGTCCGGGTGCCGTTTGATCTCGACTATCCCTATTGGGTCGAGGACAAGGACTTCGACCTTGAATACCACGTTCGCCACGTTGCCCTGCCCAAGCCGGGTGACTGGCGGCAACTGTGCATCCAGGCCGCCCGGATTTTTGCCCGCCCGCTCGATCTGACCCGCCCACCATGGGAATTCACGGTGATTGAAGGGATCGACAATGTCCCCGGTGTTGCTCCCGGTTCCTACGCGATGGTCACCAAGGTCCACCACGCCGCGATCGACGGGATGAGCGGGATTGACCTGATGGAAGCGCTCCACACGCTCGATCCAAATGCTCCACCGCCAGATACACCCGATACCTGGAAGGGTGAAGAGCTACCCAACTTCGCAGAGCTGATGGCAAAAAGCTGGATCAACAATCTGGCCAACCCGGTTCGCCAGCTCGATGTCGCGGCAAAGGCGATGCCGGGGGTGGCGAAAGCGATCAAGGGTCTGATCGCAAAGGATTTCAAGCTCGACGGCGCGATGCTTGCTCCGCGCACCCGGTTCAATACAGTCATTTCTGCCAACCGCGTGGTCGAAGGCCGTTCGGTTCCATTGGCCGATATCAAGGCGATCCGCGAGGCTGCGCCGGGGGCCAAGGTCAACGACGTCTTCCTGACGATCATCGGCGGGGCGATGCGCAAGTATCTTAAGCATCACGGCGAGCTGCCAGACAAGTCGCTGACGGCGATGGCCCCGATCTCGGTCCGGTCGAGCGGCGAAAAGGGCGACATGGGCAATCAGGTCGCGGCGATGGTGGCCCCGCTTGGAACCCAGATCGAAGACCCGCTGGAACGGCTGGCCTTCGTCCATTCGCAAACCGTCAATTCCAAGGCGATGACCGATGCGATCGGTGCTCGCAACATGACCGAGATGAGCAAGGTTTCGCCGGCGCTGTTCATGGCACTCGGCGCGCAGCTCTATACCCGGCTCGGACTTGCCAACCGGGTCGGCCCGCCGTTCACCACGGTCGTGACCAATGTGCCCGGCCCGCCCGTTCCGATCTATTCGAGCGGGGCGCGACTGGAATCGATGATGGGGTTACTCTGCCTTACCGATGGCATGGCGCTGGGCCATGTGGTGCAAAGCTATGTCAAAGAGGCGACGATTGCTTTCACCGCCTGCCGCGATGTGATGTCTGATCCGGATTTCTATGCCCAGTGCATTGAGGATAGCTTTACCGAATTGCGCGATGCTGGGCGTACGGCAGTGAGCACTGCACCCGAATCCAAACCGGCCACAGCCAAGGCCGCGGAAGTAAAACCGGCGGAGAAAAAATCTGCCAAGTCCGGAAAGGCCGCGAAGAAGAAATGACAGCCACCACAGCATCGCGCGAAGCGCTGAATATCGAAGCACGGCCTCCGCATCGTCTGCTCGCCCTGGCCGAAGGCCGCGCGGTGTTCGAACTCGCCTCGTTTGTAGCCACCCGCCCGCTGCTTGGCCGGCTGCCGAAGGGCGATGGCCATCCGGTGCTGGTCTTGCCCGGCTTCCTCGCCTCGGACAGCTCAACCGCGCCGATGCGGCGGCTGCTGAAGGACCTGGGCTATGATGCCTATGGCTGGAAATTGGGCCGCAATGTCCGGGTCGATCTCAGCCGGGTCCACGAAATGGAAGCATTGCTGCTGAAGATCCATCAGGATACGGGCCAGAAAGTCTCGATCATCGGCTGGAGCCTGGGCGGAGTCTTCGCCCGCGAGCTGGCCAAGCTGCATCCCGATGCAGTCCGTCAGGTGATCTCGCTCGGCAGCCCGATCCACGATGATCGCCGCCATACGAACGCCAGCCGCCTGTTTGAATTCCTCAACGGCAAAGAGCCGGAGCCGCTGCAGCACGGTCACTTCACCGGGCTGGACCGGGCTCCACCGGTTCCAACCACCTCGATCCTGACCCGTACCGATGGAATCGTCCACTGGCGCGGTTCGGTCCAGCATGCCGACCAGGGCCATGGTGAGACTGAGAACATCGTCGTTCACGCCAGCCACATCGGACTGGGTGTCAATCCCAGCGTGATGGTGGCGCTGGCGGATCGACTGGCCCAGGCCGAGGGTGAGTGGAAACCGTTTGCTCCGCGGCTGGCTCAACGCTGGATGTTTCCAAGCCAGCGCTTGCATTGACGACAGTCTTCCCGGCGGAGGCCGGGATCACAGTGGCTGCTTGTCGCTTAGGCCTCAACCGACCTCGATATTCCTGATCCGTCCGTTGCGGTCGATTGTGCAAGTGAACTCGCCGCCAGCCGACCGCCCCTGAACCCGCCAGCCATCGCCATCGCGGCTGACTGAGTCGACTTCGCCTTGACCGTCAGGCCCGCGTGAAACTTCGCCGAGGCAGCGGTTGATTGCGCCGTTGATACCAGTGCCCTCCTGCCACTCAGGGCGGTCATCGCGGCCCTCGTCGCGCTCGTAGTAGTCGCCGTTGTCGCGATCATCACGGTCGCGGCGTTCATAGCGCTTTTGCTTGTCTTTCTTGCTGGCCGCACTGGCAATCGCAGCGATCCCGCCGATAATCAGGATGCCGGTGATCACGTCTCCGGCATCAACCCGGTCGCGGTGGCGTCCACCCCAGCCCCAGCCGTGGTTGGCCATGGCCGGTGTGGCGACCATCGAAAAAGCTGCGGCCGAAGCCAGCATGGTGGCGAAACGCGTCGTCTTGCGAGTCATGATCAATGCCCTCCTGAATTCGTGCGACTAGGCGGTCCAGGCTTACTCTCGCCTGAACCGCCCGTCGGTTAGTCTGGAACCTCAGGCCTTAGAGCCCGCGGATCCCGTCGATATCGAGGTCAACCACCCGGCCGCGTTCGATCTTGCACTTGAACGAGCCCGAATCGTAGCCCCGATGGCTGTCGTTGTAGCCGCGATAGTCACCGCCCCAGCCGTTGCCATAGCGGTTATCGCCCCGGCGCCAATCTCGTCCCTGAGTCTTGACCGCGATCCGGCCTTTGACTTCAAGACCATGGCGCGTGTCCCTGATCTCACGGACATCAGTCACATCGGCCCGGCCATAGCGCTGGGCGGCATAGCGTTCAGCCGCCTGGACACATTGTGCCACTGCCTGACGCGGGTTGTCACGATAGCCCTGGCCGTAGCCATTGCCGTATTGATCGTTGCGGTCGCCGTAACCGGCGCGGTCATAGCGGTAATCACGGCCCTGATAATCACCGTAGCGACCGCGATCGTTCTTGTTCGCTGCCGAGGCGACAACGGCAATCCCGCCGATAATCAGCGCACCGGCAATCACATCGCCTACGCTGACACCATCGCGATCGCGATGCTCAGCAAAAGCAGGGGTTGCCGAAGAGATCGCCATCGCACCAGCGGCGATGGTACCGACAAGGGCTTTGGACAGGGTCTTCATGGCATTCATCCTTCAATCTGCCGGACGGGTTGCCCGGGCTTGAGGATGTTTTACCGATTCGCCCGTGGCGCTTTGCTGAACTCGCCTGTTAGGTCCCATTCATAATTATTGCCGGTTTTATGAACAGCGGTTTTAACCATTCGATAAGCACGAAAGCCTAGTGTTTCCGCCATGTCGCAATGGATTGCCCTGTTCTCCGGCCCGATCGTGGCACTGATTCTGATCGTGTGGGAGCGTGCAATCGGTGCGCCGAGGACCGATTGGTGGATCAATCTGCAATCGTGGGCACTCAGAATTTTCGGCGCGTTTACGGTCTATGGCGCGGTGCAGGCTTGGCAAGGCCCGGCGCTGATCGACGGGGCCGCGCTCCCGACCTGGGCGGCAGTCATCGTCTATGTGCTGGTCTATGATCTCGCCGAGTACGCCTATCACCGGATGCAGCACCGGATCCCGCTGCTGTGGTCGATGCATTCGTTGCACCATTCTGATCCCAATATGTCGGTCTTGACCACCAATCGCCATTTCTGGGCCGATCCGCTGTTCAAGTCGATCACCGTGCTGTCGGTCGCTGCGCTGATAGTCTCGCCTACACCAACCGCGCTGGCAGTCTATGGTGCACTCAGTCTGTGGAACTTTGTGGCCCATTCGCAGCTCAAGCTCAATCTGGGTCGATGGTCGTGGCTGATAAACACTCCGGCCTATCACCGGCGGCACCATTCCGCCTTGCCCGAACACTACGACAGCAATTTCGCCGCAATTTTGCCGATCTGGGACGTGCTGTTCGGTGACTACAACCAGCCGGATGGATTCCCGCCCACCGGCTATTCGACCCGGCCGTTATCCCTGCGCGAACAGCTGCTGTGGCCGCTCTACTTCCGTCGAGCTGAGGTTGAACCCGCCGAGTAGCTTTACGCCCCTCCCCGTTGGGGAGGGG
>CALMBN010000255.1 GCA_937860195.1 uncultured Novosphingobium sp. | reverse complement strand
GCGGGCTTGGGCAGCGGCCTTCTTGTCCTTCTTCTCGCCTTTAGGCCGGGCGTCTGCTTTGGGCTGGTTCCGGCCGAGCACGAAGTCGATGTAATCCTCTATCGATCCCGCATAGTCCGCTGCAGTTCCGTTATCGACCAGCACCAAGCGATCAGCAGTCAGTTCAACCATATGGCGATCGTGGCTGATCAGGATTACCGCGCCGGCAAATTCGTTGAGCGCTTGAACGAGCGCTTCGCGCGCATCAACATCGAGGTGGTTGGTCGGCTCATCCAGGATCAGCAGGTTGGGCGCATCGCGAGTGATCAGCGCGAGCGCCAGCCGCGCCCGCTCGCCGCCTGACAGCGATCCGACCTTGGTGGTGGCACGGTTGCCGGAAAAGCCAAACCGGCCAAGCTGCGCGCGCACTGCTCCGGGTGTCGCGCTTTTCATTGCACGGGTCATGTGTTCGAGCGGACTGTCGCCCCCGGCCAGTTCCTCGACCTGATACTGGGTGAAATAGCCCACAGTCATCTGGCCGGAAGCCTGCATCGACCCTTCGAGCGCGGGCAGCTGCGCCGCCAACAGCCGCGCCAAAGTGGTCTTGCCGTTGCCATTGCGGCCAAGCAGCGCAATCCGGTCGTCCGGATCGATCCGCAGGTTGAGACGCTGGAGGATCGGCTTGTCGTTATAACCCACGGCCGCCAGATCAAGTGTGATCAATGGCGGACGCATTTCCTTGGGGCTTGGGAAATCGAAGCTGAGGCTGGGGTCTTCCATCAACGCCGCAATCGGCTGCATCTTGGCCAGCATCTTGGCGCGCGATTGGGCCTGTTTGGCGGTTGAGGCGCGGGCCGAATTGCGCGCTACATAATCCTGCAACCGGGCGCGCTGGGCATCCTGAGAGGCTTTGGCGGCGGCCAACTGGGCGGCGCGCTCGGCCCGCTGGGCTTCGAAGGCATCGTAGTTGCCGGGGTAAAGCGTGAGTTTACCGCCTTGCAGGTGCAGAATTGAATCGACCACATTGTTGAGCAGATCGCGTTCGTGGCTGATCACCAGCAGTGTGCCGGGATAGCCCTTGAGGAAGCTCTCCAGCCATAGCGTCGATTCAAGGTCAAGGTGGTTCGAAGGCTCATCCAGCAGCAGGACATCCGGCGCGGAGAACAGCAACGCGGCAAGCGCCACGCGCATCTTCCACCCGCCAGAGAAGCTGTCGAGCGGCTGAGCCTGCATGTCCTCGTCAAAGCCGAGCCCGGTCAGGATAATCGCAGCCCGCGAAGGTGCGGAATAGGCATCGATCGCCAGCAGCCGTTCGTGGACATCGCCCAGCCGGTGCGGATCAACGCAGTGCTCAGCCTCGTCGAGCAAGGCGGTGCGCTCCACATCGGCAGCCAGCACTGCCTCGAACGGCGTGGTTTGCCCGTGCGGGGCTTCCTGGGCGATATAGCCAAGCCGGGTTCGCTTTGGCATCTCGACCGAACCATCGTCGGGATCAAGCTGACCGACCAGCACTTTCATCAAAGTCGATTTGCCCGCGCCGTTGCGACCGATCAGGCCAACTCGGCCGCCAGGCGGGATCGTCGCCGAAGCGCCGTCGAT
>CALMBN010000254.1 GCA_937860195.1 uncultured Novosphingobium sp. | reverse complement strand
CCCGCCACCATCCAGCCCTCGCTCGCGCCGACAATGACCAGCTTGATGAGCGGAAATTCCTTTTTGAGTCCCAGCACCATCCGGATATCGGCGGCGCGCTCAACATGGACGTAGAGCGGCTGCTTGCCGGTCACCACTGGCACCAAGGCCGCTGCATCGCGGCGGGTCAGTCGGACATCGTCACGCCGGGCTCCGGTCGGGCTTGCGGCCAGTTCACGCGCCTCGGACAGCGCGTCGTAAAGCTCGGCCCAGGCCGCGACCCGGCTGCCGCCTGCGCGGGCCGCGCCGGTTTCGCCAAGTTCGACATATTGAAACGCGCGCGGGATCATCACCGCCTTGGGATCGGCACCCAGATCGATCACCGCCCCTTGCCCGCCAAAGATCGCATCGGTGCCAATCGGCGCAACTGCGGCCCGGGTCACTCCGCCCGCGCGGCTGATCTTGATCGGCTGGGCATCGGGATTGATCGCATGGCTAAGGTCAAGACCCGCGCTGAACGGGGATTTGCGGGCATCGCTGTCGTTGCTTTCATCGACCGCGCCAACATCGACCAAGCCAAGGTCGGTCACCGCGACGACCAATCCGGGCGTAACCCATTTGCCACTGGCATCGACCCGGCGAACCCCGGCGGGGATCGCAATGTCCTTGCCCACGGCCACAACCTTGCCATCCTGGACCAGCACTGTCGCGCTTTCGATCGGGTCGGAACCATCGCCGACCACCACTGTGCCGCCGGTGATCGCAACGGTCTGGGCGAGTGCGGGGCTGGCGGCACAGCACAGCAGTGCCGCGATCAGGTGCCGCGCGTTCATTTCACGTCCCCTTCGCCGGGCTGGCCAAGCTCGAAATCGCTTACCGCGCGGCGTTTGCGGTCGCTGCTATCGAACAGCAGCGCGCCATCGACCCAGACTTTTTCAGGCCGCGAATAGACCGACAAGGGGTTGCCATTCCAAAGTACGACATCGCCGCCCTTGCCCACTTCCAGGCTGCCAGTCAGCTTGTCGACCCCGATCGCCTTGGCCGGGTTGAGCGTCAGCCAGCGGATCACTTCGCCATCGGGGATCACGATTCCCGCCCGGCGGGCGTCGCCCTGGGCCTTGGCGGCTTCCTGCGGCAGTCGCTGAATCCCGTTCTCGTCATCCGAATGGATCACCACGCAGGCCCCGGACTTGTACAGCAGCCCGGCATTCTCAGGGATGGCATCGTAGGCTTCCATCTTGAAGCCCCACCAATCGGCCCAGACCGCACTGCAGACGTCGTTCGCGGCGAGCAGGTCGCCGATCTTGTAAGCTTCGACCGCGTGGTGGAACGTGCTGACCTTGTAGCCGAATTCCTTCGCCATATCGAGCACCAGCGCCATTTCGTCGGCGCGGTAGCAATGGTTCTGGATCAGGATCTCACCCTCGAGCACACCGGCCAGCGTCTCCATCGCCAGATCCCGGCTTTCAAGCTTTCCGGCATCGCGTTTGGCGCGGTATTCGGTGGCCTTTATCCAGGTCTCGCGGTTGACCGCAAAGTTGCCCATCCGGGTTGAGGGCGCGCGGCCCTTGCCGCCATAGACCCGCTTGGGGTTCTCGCCGCAGGCCATTTTGAGCGAATAGGGGGCGCTTGGGAACTTCATTCCCTGCACCGTCCGGCTGCCAACGTTCTTGAGCACCACACCGCGCCCGCCCATCAGATTGCCGCTGCCCGGCAGAACCATCAGCGCAGTGACCCCGCCATTGGCCATCGCCCGCGAAAAGCCGGGATCTTGCGGCCAGACCGAATGCTCGGCCCAGACGTTGGGCGTGGTCGGATCGGTCATCTCGTTGCCGTCCTGGTGGGCATCAACCCCGGGGCTGGGATAGTCCCCCAGATGGCTGTGGGCATCGATGATCCCCGGGGTGACGAATTTGCCGGTCCCGTCGATCCGCACCGCATCGACCGGAACATCCATGTCGGCCAGACTGCCCGCCACAGCAGCGATCTTGCCATCGCGGATCAGCACCGCGCCGCCATCGATCCGCTTGCCGGTGCCATCGAACACCGTCGCTCCGGTGATCAGGGTGGGGCGACCGGGGTAAGGCTTGTAGGTCGATGGATAAGGGTTCTTGTCGAAATCCCGCGCAGCTTTGACCGCCGGGCTGTCCTCCTTCTTGTCCTTGGCCAGCCCTGCCCCGGTGCCAGTGAGAACCAAAGCGCAGGCGGCGACACCCAGCAGCGAATGACGTAGGGAAAGCATGCGCCTACTCCGCCTTTGCCGGACCATCTTCGAGCGTGTCGAGATGCATCCAGCGTTTGACGATGGGCGACAGCAGCAGCACTGCAACAGCCACGCCAATGCTGATCCAGCCGAACAGCTCATAGATATCGAGCAAGCCCTGCTTGGTCATCGCGCCGCCTTCGCCGCCAGTCGCCTCGCCGATCTTGCCCGCGACGAAATTGCCGACTGCCGTCATATAGAACCACGCCCCCATGATCAGCGAAGCCATGAAGCTTGGCGCCAGCCGGTTCATCGCCGACAGGCCGACGGGTGAGAGGCAAAGCTGGGCGGTGGTAGCGAAGAAGTAATAGGCGAAAAACCATTCTGTCGCCTGCTGCACTTCAAAAAACACGGCAAGATAGTGCAGCCGAAATTACTGCTTGTTGCGCCAATGTCTGGTCATCATGCGACTTTACTGCGTGGTACTGTGGAAGCATTGTTGCCTTTCCTTGATGTTTATATAACCGACTGGCTTGATGCCCGCCACGTCTCAACAACGCATGGTGCTTTCCATCTGGAAGATTATATTGCTTACACTATTGAATTTATCCGTGACCTTGGACCGGATGTGCATCTTATGGCAGTGTGCCAGCCATCAGTTCCGGTTATGGTTGCGGCTTCGGTTATGAATGAAGCAAATGATCCCCGCGCACCACGCTCGATGACACTTATTGGCGGCCCTATCGATACGCGTGCCAACCCTACCAAAGTTAATTTGTCAGCTACCGAAAAACCGCTGGCATGGTTTGAGAAAAATGTGATAACCCGCGTACCTATGCATTATTCTGGTTTTATGCGCCGTGTTTATCCAGGGTTTTTACAGCTTACTGGATTTATGACGCTGAATATGGAACGCCACATAACCGCCCATAAAGACCTGTTCAAGCATTTGGTGGAAGGTGACGGTGAAAGCGCGCGCGCCCATAAAAAATTCTATGATGAATATCTTTCAGTTTCTGATTTGCCGGCTGAGTTTTATCTTGATTGTATTGATCAGGTTTTCCAGCGTCAGCTATTGCCCAAAGGCGAATTCCTATATAAAGGCAAAAAAGTAAAGCCTGAAGCAATCACCGAAACTGCACTTTTAACGCTGGAAGGTGAGCTGGATGATATTTCTGGCGTTGGGCAAACCGAAGCAGCGCAAAAGCTCTGCAAAAACCTGCCTGACAAAATGCGTAAGCATTATATGCAGAAAGGCGTGGGGCATTATGGTATTTTCAACGGCCGTAAATTCCGTGAAAATGTCGTTCCTATCATTGTCGATTTTGTGACCAAGCACGATAAATAGCCTATCATATTGATAAATATGAATAAATATTTATTGCGGGCTGTAACATATAGATTCACATAATTGTAATATAACTTTTTCATAAAATATGCTATCTTTGGCTTATTGAGTGATAAATGTTTTAAATTTAGGAGTTGGTATTATGTTTGATTCTATGAAGGGTGTTAGTTGGGGTTCAGTTATTCTCGGTGCGGCAGCAGTTGTTGCTTTGGTCGCACTTGGACCAGCAGCGGGTCTTATCGGTGCTATGGAAGGTATAGGTCTATCTGCTGGGATGACATATGCTGCTGCAGCTACTGTTGGTGGAGTGGTAGGTAATATGGTCAGCAAGCTGGGTCATAGGGCGCAGGATGCTACCACTACTTTGGTAGGCAGGTAAATTTAAGTGTCTGGTTCCGTGACACAGGATAGTGCTTCACGGCTCATCACGCTGGTTCGCGGGATGATGCAGCAGGGTGGCTTTTATTGGTGCTATGTTGCCATCAAACCGAGTCTTGTAACCAAATTTCAACAAGCAGTAAAAAATAAATATAACATCCAGAACTTTGTTAAAGATGCTTATGGTGAAGTTGTGGTATCAGGCAGGGGCAAAGAACCACCTGTTGAAATCACCAAAAAAGTTTCCGAAATGTTCGGGGTAACCTTCCAGCAAATAGAAGAAGGCAATTCCGAAGTCAGCATTGCCAAAATTCTTGAGGCGATGGGCGAAACTAAGAAATAGTTACAATCTGTCATCCTGTGGGTGGCTTTAGCCACAGCGCAGGATCTGTTTACAACTATACTGAGATCCTGCGCTGACACTTCGTGTCCCACAGGATGACTTCTTTATCATTTAAATATTTCCATTTTTTCTTTTTTCGTATTTATTAAAACCTGGTGTGGTCAGGAATTCGCATGTCTGGACTTTTTTTTAACAACACTGCCTAGTGCAATTCTAAAGCGAAAATGCTCTAAAATACTTGGTCAGAGCGGGTTTGTTTCAGTGAGAGGAAGTAACCAGCTTTCCTTTCAATAACCATAAAGCAGTTTGTAATCGCCCGATTATGACGATTGCAAACATGATTACGGTGGCTCCCCAGCTTACAGGCTCCCTGCCTCATTGATTTAAAGAGACAACTAATCTGCCCGTAACTGAGCTTTGGTGTCATGCCGACCACTACGACTTCGATGGAATATTCCTAACCACACCACCAATATAAAAGGGAATAAAATGGTCGGGAAGTGGGTTTTTTACTGTTTTTCTGTCATTCCGCCGAAGGGCGGAATCCATACCAATCAATTGCTTTTGATAAGCATGGATACCAGCCTTCGCGGGTATGACAATAGCAAAGATTTCTCGTTACACTCGAACTGACAAAATCTGCCTTATAACAAAATCATTGCAAATATCACTTAAAACGCTAGAACCAAATGAATAAATTATTTGGAGGTGGTATGAGTCTGTCTAAATTTATGGTAAAAAAATCGATTGCTTCTATTCAAGCAGAATCACAAAAAGGTGAATTAAAACGTACTTTATCAGCACTCAACCTTATAAGCCTCGGTATCGGCTGCATCATCGGTGCTGGTATTTTCGTTATGACCGGACGAGCTGCTGCTGAATATGCTGGACCAGCAATTATGATTTCATTTGTTATAGCTGGTTTATGCTGCGCGTTTGCTGGCCTTTGCTTCGCTGAACTTTCATCCATGCTCCCCGTTTCAGGAAGTGCTTATTCTTATGCTTATGCCAGTGTCGGCGAATTACTGGCGTGGATTATGGGGCTGTTATTACTCCTCGAATATGGTATCGCAGCATCAACGGTTGCGGTGGGCTGGTCGGGATATGTGGTTAGTTTCCTTGGCAATTTTGGAATTATTATCCCCGAATCACTTACCACCCCTACCCTGCAAAT
>CALMBN010000253.1 GCA_937860195.1 uncultured Novosphingobium sp. | reverse complement strand
GGGCAACACTGCCCGCGCCGAAGCGATGCTGGTCGCGCTGGCTGCGCGCCGCGCAATTGAACGCGGAACTCCGCTCGGCTACCTTGAAGTGCAATTGCAACTGCGGTTTGGTGCGGCCCGCCCCGCAGCCGTCAGCACCGTGATCGCCGCAGCACGCCAGCCGGTGACTTTGACGCAACTTTGGTCTGAGCTCGACACCTTGGTTCCGGCCTTGACTGGACAAGGCCCGCAGGAAAGTAGCTGGGCCCGGTTCCGCCGCAAGATGTCAGGTTTGTTTGTGGTCCACCGTGACGCTCCTGGGGAAAGCGATCCCCCGGCCCGGATCGCCCGTGCCCGGATGCTGCTTCAGTCCGGTCAGATCGATGCCGCAATTGATGAAATTTCTTGGCTTCCAGGCGCGAAAGCAGCCGAAGGCTGGACCGCCAAGGCACGGCGTTACTCCGAAGCGGGCAAAGCGCTCGATCAGATCGAACAGGCTGCCCTGGCTGAACCGGAGAAGCTGAAAGCTGGAACTGGCGAGCAAGTCCGGCAGCCGGGTCCGGGTGTGACACCATCAGCGACAGCGGTGCCGGCGCGCAGCGGGACGTTTTAGCTCCGCAATAGCGCGGGCAAATCCCCTGACATGCCCCGCGCTTCGTCCATGAAAAAGCGCTTCAGCCAACCCGAACGCTGGACCCCAGCCATCCCGATCCGGCGGATCAGGCTCGGCACCCGGCCCGGGACTCCGAACAACCGGACAATCGCATCGGTGGTGGCCATGACAGCGGTGTTGTCGAGGCTGCGCCAGCGCTCATAACGCGCCAACACTTGCGCATCGCCGGGTTCGAGCCCCAATCGCATCCCTTCGGCCAGCACTTCGACCAAGGCCCCGACATCGCGTAGTCCAAGGTTGAGTCCCTGCCCGGCTATTGGATGCATTCCGTGGGCCGCATCACCGATCAGCGCGAGCCGGTGTTCGACAATCCGCCCGGCGTGGTGGAACGACAGTGGCCACGACATGCGCGGCGCGGCCAGTTCGACTCCGCCGAAGACTTCCTCCATCCGGCTGGCAATTTCGCCGAGAAAGACTGCGTCGGACAGCGCAGTGATGCCTCGCGCGTCCTTCTCAGCCACGGTCCAGACCACTGCGCTGCGGTGGCGACCATCGGGTAAGTCGAGCAGCGGCAGCAGCGCCAGCGGCCCAGCCGGGAAAAAGATTTCCCACGCCACCCCTTCATGCGGCTGTTCGTGGGTAATTGCGGTGACGAACGCGCGGTGGCTGTAGTCCCATGTGGCTGAGCTGAGCCCGGCTTCCTTGCGGGTCGGGCTTTGCCGCCCTTCGGCGCCAATCAGCAGACGCCCTTCGAGGACCCGGCCATCGCTGAGCGTCACCGCCACACCATGCTCGCCGCGTTCGCGTTCGACGGGTTCAACCCCGCTGGCCCAGTTGATCAACGGTTCGGCCCGCGCGGCGTCGAACAGCGCCAGCCGGATGTCGCGATTGGCATACATCCGTCCGAGCGTGCCCTCGCCAGGTTCAGGCTTGAAATCGATCCGTCCCGGCTTCATCCCGTCCGTCACCGCGATTGCCGAAATCGGACAGCCAAGCGGATCGAGCCGATCCTTCAAACCGATATTGGTCAGCAGATTCCAGCTGGCGGTTGAGATCGCCGAGGCCCGGCCATCGACCCCTTCGGCGGTCAGATCCTCAGGCTTGGCCTTGTCGACCACGTGGCTGGCGATGCCATGCCGCGCGGCGGCCAGCGCCAGCGTCATGCCGACCAGCCCACCGCCAAGGATCACAAGATCGCGCTTTTCGGTCATGGCGCGCAGGTATTACCAGCCCCGCCATCCAGATCGAGACAGCGACCATCAAACGTCCCATCCGGCACTTTCAAGCCCAGAATTGCTGCCAGCGAAGGCGCGATATCAATCGTCTCAACCGGCTGCGGCTGTTCGAACCCGCGCATTCCGCGCCGCCAGAACAGGATCGGCACGCGTCGGTCATAGTCGAAAGCGCTGCCGTGAGTCGCCACATAGGCCCCCGGCATAGGCTCCGGGATCGGCGTCACCGCCCGATCGAGCAGCAGAACCACATCGCCTGAACGGCCCGGATGATAGGCCGCTCGGGCACGGTCTTTCAGGCTCCAGTCCTGGGGATTGCCGCTGGGCAACGGCGTTTTGGCAAGCTCATCACCCGTGAACACTGCGGCGACCTGCGGATGAGCCTTGAGCAAGCCGACCAGTGCCGACACTGCTTTGGCCTTACCCGCCGGATCGAGTGCGCGGTTGATGTAGAGATCGCCCATCGGTGCGTCGCCGAACACGAGCGGCCCCGGCGCGGTCAGCCCGGTTCTGGCAGCGACCGCCTTGGCCAGATTTTCCGGCACCAGCGCCGCATCGACCCGCTCGGCCCGAGGGAACGCTTGCTGATCCATCCGTTCGGGCATGTCGAGTCCGCCGTGATCCGCGCTGAGAACCACAACATAGTCGATCCCCCTGGCATCAAGATGCGCGAACAACCGGCCCAGATCGGCATCAAGCTGATTCTGCAGAATACACATTTCCGCGCCCGCCGTGCCAGTGGCGTGGCCGACATAGTCGGTTGCCGAGAGCGAAACCGACAGCACATCGGGTGCAGAACCCTCGCCCAGACCCAGTTCGTCGGTTAGCCCGATCGCCAGATCAATCGTCGCGCTATCCATCCGGGGCGAAATGCGAAAGCCGCTTTCCTTGCCGGGAGCCAGCGCAAAGCGCCCGGTGCCAAGTTCGGCCCCTCGTACCGGCACGACGAGGTCATTGGCCTTGCACCACGCTGGAATTGGCATGGCAGGAGCACCCGCCTTGATTGTCGCCGCCGCCCTGGCGTTGACCGCCAGCACAGCCGGGCTCGGCGGGCGATCCTTGAACGAGACAAATGCGCCGTTCTTCCACCACCAGGCCGCGTCGATCTTGTGCCCGCCCATCATCACCACCGCACGATCCTTGGCCGAGACCGCGACGTTGCGGGTGGCAGGATCAGCGCGCTTCATCAGCTCACCCAGCGTCGGCACTTTGAGGTTGACCGCCGAGACCACCGGGTTGCGGGCCGAACTGGCCGGATCACTGGCATCTTCGGCGCAATAGATCGGCTTGTCGCCGCGTGGTCCGTCTGGCTCAAACCACGAATTGGCGACAATGCCGTTGCGGGTCGGACGGACCCCGGTCAACAGGGTCGAGTGGCCGGGACAGGTCTCGGTCGCCGAATGCGATTGAAAGCCTGATGGGAACACCGCGCCACCCGTCAGCCGCAGAAGCCCTCCGCTGTAGCGCTGGCGGTATTGGGCAAAGGTATCTGCGCTGAACTGATCGATCGAGACTGCCACGATCAACCGCGGTGGTCCCTTTGGCGCAGGTTCTTCGGCCACACTCGCAGGCCCTTTGGCGCTGGTCCCGGCGCAAGCTGCCAGGGTCAGCGAAAGGGCAATGGCTATGGGCGTAACGATCCGGCGCATCGGGTTTCCTTGAATTATGCTTGCGTTCACGGCACAGCCCTGTTGCCCCCGCCGCGCGTTCAGCGCAAGGGGGCGCACAGGGAGATGCCCCAAGTGACACGCCACTATCGCCGGATCTTTGCACTGGTGTTTCAGCTGTGTGCGCTGCTGCTGGCGATACCGGCTTTCGCTGAGCCGACCCACATCCAGCCTCAGCTGCTGATCGAGGGATCGACCGCACCGGGCGGCAAGGTAACCATCGCGTTCCTGATGAAACCATCGCCGGGCTGGCACGGCTATTGGAAGAACCCAGGCGACGCGGGGTTGGGCCTCACACCGAACTGGACATTGCCAACGGGCGTAACCGCTGGCGAGCTGGCCTATCCGGTGCCGTCGACCCTGATCGTTTCGGGCCTGATGAACCATGTTTATGAACGCGACTATGCCGTGCTGACGGTGCTGAGCCTGCCCGGCAATGCCAATCCGGGGGCGCGGTTGCCGATCCGGGTCAAGCTTGATTGGCTGGCTTGCACTGACCAAATTTGCGTACCCGAACAGGCCGAACTGAGCGGCGAAATCGTGATTGGCGCAGCAGGCCTGCCCGATCCGCGCTTTGACCAATGGCGCGCGGCACTGCCCGCGCCGCTCGGTTCGATAGCGCGATTCGAAATTGCGGACGGGCAGGTGCGGATCGCCGTGCCTCTGCCGCGTTCGGTTCAGCTCCGCGACCCGCACCTGTTCCTGACCGACCACCGGGTGGTCAACTATGCCGCCACGCAAACCTTTTCGCGCGAAGGCGATTCGCTGATCATCGCGATTCCGCGAGCCAGGTTTGAGCCGATCTCGCCCGACAGGCTTGGTGCGGTGCTACGCTTCGATCCGGATGGAAACGGGGTTTCGGTTGAGGCCAGCCTTGGCACGGTGCCGCGTTCCGGCTCGCCAATCAATGCCAAGGCAGACTTGCCCGCGCTGTGGCTGTTGTTGTTGTCAGCCCTGGCCGGGGGACTGATGCTCAACGTCATGCCCTGCGTCTTCCCGATCCTGTCCCTGAAAGCGCTGAGCCTTGCCCGCGCCGGAGAAAGCGAGGCCAACGCCCGCGCCGAGGGGCTGGCCTATACCGCCGGGGTCGTGCTGGCCTGCCTTGCACTCGGCGGTCTGTTGCTGGCGTTGCGGGCGGGCGGCGAGCAGGTCGGCTGGGCGTTTCAATTGCAAGAGCCGCTGGTGGTCGCCGGGTTGCTGCTGCTGGCAGTCACGATCACTGCAAACCTGCTTGGCCTGTATGAGTTCACCGTGCCGGGCATCGCCGGAGACGGATCGCCGCAAGGAGCCTTTGCCACCGGACTGCTTGCCGCATTCGCCGCCACTCCCTGC
>CALMBN010000252.1 GCA_937860195.1 uncultured Novosphingobium sp. | reverse complement strand
CCCCCCCCTACCCCCCCCCGCAAGCGGGAGGGGATTTATGCAGGTCAACGCACTTGATCACGTCAACATCATCACTGACCGGCTCGACGAGACAGCGGAGTTTTATCGCAACCTGCTGAACCTGGAGCGCCGCGACGGCCCGCCGCCGCTGACGCCCCTGACCGCACAGTGGATGTACGATGCGGGCGGCAAGGCCATCGTCCACATCAACTCCACCGATTGCATTCGCGCCTATGACCGCGAGGTTCAGCCCGGTGCCTTGACCGGTGCGCTCCACCATGTCGCGCTGAACTGCTCGGGCTATGACACGGTGATCGGTCGGATCGAGGCAATGGGGCTCAACTTCCAGGTCAATCTGGTCGAAGCGATCGGCTTGCGTCAGGTGTTCACGGCAGACCCCAACAATGTGCTGCTTGAGCTCAATTTCTTCGGGGATTAAGAAGTACAACCGTTACCGGACTTGGGAGCAGTGCCCGGCAACAACTTGCCAACCTTGCAGTCCGCACTGCCAAACTCGCGTGTAGGCAAATGCGCCGGAAAACTTCTGCCCGGCAAAGGTTCCGACAATGTCTGCGACGACGCTGGTCACGGCAGCATCGCCGAGCAGCCGGACGAAAGGCGGCGTGGCAAATTCCAGCTTGGTCAGATCGAGTCCGGCGCGGTAAGCGTCAAGGTCGTCGCTTTTGGACAACCACCGGCCATCGTGATTGATGAAAGTCAGCGCATCCCCAATCAGGTGGTCGAGCGCGTCGATATCGCCGGCGAGCATCGCTGCCCGCAGACGATCTTCATGCTGGAGAAGTTCACTTTCCTTCGATGTCATGCCGGCCGCTCTCCCGCCAGCGTGGTCCGGTACATCTCGCGTCGATAGCCATCATAGTCGTTCGCTGCCAGATGCAGCGCCGTCCGGTTATCCCACATCACCACCATCCCCGGCTCCCAGCGCAGGCGGCAGGTGAAGTGGTGCTGGGTGATGTGGCGGGTCAGAAAATCGAGCAGGGGAAGGGCTTCGGATTGGGCCAGCCCGTCGATCCCCACTGCATAGACCTCATCGACGTAGAGCGACAATTCGCCGGTTACCGGATGGGTGCGCACGAGCGGGTGGGCCTGGCCCTCGAACGCCGCTGCGCGGGCCTCGTCGCTGGCGAAGGAAAGCTCCTTGCCATCAGCCAGCTTCTGGGTGTGGGCGTTGCTGATCGCGCTCATCCGCACTTTCAGCGGGCGCAGCATCGCCTGCATGCCCGCGCTGAGCATCCGGTAGGCCAGCGCGCCATTGGCCCAGACCGTGTCGCCTCCGAACGGTGGAATTTCGACCGAGCGCAGGATCGTCACCCCCGGCGGCTCGGGCAGGAACGGCGAATCGGTGTGCCAGCCTGAGCCGAATAACCCTTTGGAGCGGGCCTCCGCCTCTTTGATCACCGGTTGGACGTTGGGATGCCCGGGAACCCCGTGGGTATAAGCATCGGGCGCGAAGGGTCCCCAGCGCGTGGCGAAGGCTTCGTGCTCGGCGTGGCTCAGGTTCTGGGCCCTCAGGTAAACCATCTTGTGCCGCCACAGCGCGTCTTGCAGTTCGGCGAACCCGGCGTCGGAGAGGTTGCGCAAATCGGCTACCACCTCGGCCCCCATCGCACTGGCCAAGGGGAGCGCGGTGATGTGCACATAATCGCGGGCGTGGTTATCAAACCCGCCTGACGGGCTGAGACGGACTTCACGCATTGGCGGAATCTCCCGGAATGGCGGCGATCAGCGCGGCGGTGAGCGCATCCGGCGCGCTGAGGTAGGGTGAATGATCGGCACTGAGCGTGACGACCGCCGCACCAGGGGACAGCGCCTGCATTCTGCACTGACTGGAAATCGGAATGGTCCGGTCGTGCAATGTCTCGACATAGGTCCGGGGCAGGCTGCCCCAGCGTCCGGGAGTCAGGTGTAGCGGCGTGGCGCGCGGGCCGTGTGGCTCGGCGAGCAACCGGGTCAGGGTGGTGGCGACCAGATCAGGCGGAGAAAGTTGTGCGAAGACCGGCCCGGCCTTGGCCGCATCGACTATGGTGCCAGCGCCATTGCCGACCGGCGAGATCAGCATGTCGAATTCCGGCGTGGGCTCCTCCAGCGCCTTGAAATCCGCCCGGCTCATGCCGTCCGGCAGCATCATCGCGCAGATATAGACCAACGCGTCCATCGCAGCGGGATCGGTCTCGGCTGCCTGGCTCAGCACCAGCCCGCCGCGGCTGTGTCCGGCGAGGACAACTGGTGCGCCGCTTAGCCCGATCTTGAGCGCGCGGCACTGCGCCACGGCGAAATCGGCCCAGCCTTGCAGGGTTACCGCCCGCAGCTCCGCCTCGTCCCCGCCCATGCCAGGCAGAGTCGGCGCGACTACGGTGTGCCCGGCGGCTTCGAGCCGCCGGGTCACTTCATCAAAGCACCAGCCGCCGTGCCAGGAACCGTGGATCAGGACGAACCCGGCCATGCGGTCAGCGCGCCCCGCTCCAGGTGCGCAGGCCGGGGGCGGTGCGGTCTTCGCTCTTCAGGGCTGCGGCTACGGCGGGGCGGGCAGTAACCCGGTCACGCCAGTCGATCAGGCGAGGGTATTTCTCGGCAACTCCAAGATCAGGGAACATCCGTTCGACCATCATACCGCAGTGCGAATAGAAATTGATGTCAGCCAGCGTATAGGAGTCTCCGGCGAGCCATCTGGTCTCACCCAGCTGTCGTTCGATCTTGTCGAGCGCATAGACAATCTTGTCGGTAGCATTGGCGAGATCGGCTTCGGAAAAGCCCGAGCGCGCGGTCATCCACTTTTTGCGCTGGTCTGGCAGCGGGATCGATTCCATCAGCTTTTCGAATTCGCCGTTTTCGATATTGCGGGCAATCACACCGACCAGTCTATGCCAGCCGTGCATCGAGACGAAGTTCATCACATGCTCGTCGACGAACTTGTTCCAATAGCGCATCCGCGCCGCCCCCAACGGATCGCGCGGACGCAGCGGGCCGCTGTCTGGTTGGGCATCGGGGAACATGTCCTCCAGGTATTCGTTGATCACTGTGGTGTGGGTGATGATCGTGCCACCGTGGTCGAGCACCGGGACCTGTCCCTCAGGATTGATCGCCACAAACCAGTCCGAATGCTGTTCAAACTTGTGCAGATCGACATAGATCGATTCGTAGGCGAGCCCTTTTTCCCCCAGCGGGACCATCGATTTGAGCGAATTCGCCAGGGGTTCGGCGTGGTAGTATTTCAGGCTCATTCTTCTTCTCCCGGTCCCGTTCGCATCGAGCGAAGTCGAGATGCCTCGCGCCAGTGTCTCGATGTCGCTCGACACGAACGGAGGGTGGTTGGTTATCGTATAGTCAAAGTTCCCAGCACCCCGCCATCGACCGCCCAGCCTTGCCCCGTGACATGGCTGGCGGCATCGGACAGCAGGAACGCGGCGACCTCGGCGGTTTCGGCAGCGGTGCCAAGCCGCCCCTGCGGGACATTGGCGGCAAGCGTGGGTAGCTGGTCTTGCGGCACGGTATCAAGCAGCGGCGTGGCGATGAACCCGGGGAGCAGGCAATTGACCCGCACCCCGTGCGGCGCGGCTTCGATCGCGGCGGCGCGGGCCAGACCCAGCACTGCGTGCTTGCTCATCACATAGCCGACATTCATCGGCATCCCGCGTTCGCTGGCAAGACTGCCGGTGATGACGATCGAGCCTTTGCAGCGGGCTGTCATCGCGGGCAAGACATGGCGCACGGCCCAGAACGGGGCCTTCATGTTGACCGCCATCAGCGTGTCGAAATTGGCGTCCGAATAGGCCTCGAGCGGGGCGAAAGTGCCGCCGGTACCGGCGTTGAGGAACAGCCCGTCGATCGCGCCATTCTGTGCCACCGCGCTATCGAGCGCGGCGATCAGTTGGGCTTGATCACCGACATCGGCGGCGGCCCATTTGGCGTTGGCGCCCAGTTCATCGCAAAGCGCTTTGAGCAAGTCCGAACGGCGCGCAATCAGAGTGACTTTGCCGCCGCCTTTGACAATCTGCGCGGCTGCGGCTTTGCCGATCCCGGTCGAGGCACCGGTGATGACCACGTGCTGGCCCGAGAAAGTCATCAGCTTCCCCCAGCCGAAATAAAGTCTGCCCAGACCTTGGCGCGCGGATCGTCGCTGCCGCGCGGATCCCATTGCTGGCGCAGCAGCGCGGTGGCTTCGGCCTCGCCCATCCCGGCAGCGCGGTTGCGGCGATAGTAGAAGGCAGAAACCCGCCAGTTCATGATGCAATGGACGTGGACTGGGCCATCAGCCTCGGCCAGAGCCGCCTCGAAAGCGGCGAAATGCTCGTCGCTGGGTGCATCGAACGGCACCGGGATGTGGGTGTAGGCGATCCCCGCTGCGGCAAGCGTCGCGGCTTCATTCAGGAGCGCTTCGGGGTGATCATCAAGCGCAAGGTTGATCACATGCCGCACCCCGATCGTCGCCAGCCGCACCGGATCGCCATCGAGCAATTTGCCTGATGTCGTCGTCGCAGCATCGAGCCGCTGCCAGCCGCAGATGTCGGCCGGATCGCTCACCGCGCCCGCCAGTAAAACGGGGACACTATACTAATTAGCGGCAAGCGAGCGCCTTGATCGATGCCCATCGCGGGGTAATTAGTATAGTGTCCCCGTTTTAGCATAGTCCCAGCACCCGGGCGGCATTGTCCTTCATGATCCCCGGCATGATCTCGTCCTTGAACCCGACGCCTTTGGCAGCGTCGATCCATTTGGCCGGATGGATCAGCGGGAAGTCGCTGCCGAACAGCATTTTCTTCCTGAGCTGGGTGTTGGCATACTGGATGATCTGCGGGGCGAAGTATTTTGGCGACCAGCCTGACAGGTCGATGAAAACATTGGTCTTGTGCAGCGCCATTGAGAGGCTTTCATCGACCCACGGCCAGCTGGGGTGGGCCAGGATGATCTTCATGTCGGGGAAATCGACCGCGACATCGTCGATCAGCATCGGCTGACCATATTTAAGCCGGACCCCGCCGCCGCCGGGCATGCCGGTGCCCATTCCGGAGTGGCCAGTGTGGAAGATTACCGGGAGTTTGTATGCGTTGATCACTTCGTAGATCGGATAGGCCATCCGGTCAGCCGGGTGGGCATTCTGCATGATTCCGTGGAATTTGAAGCCGCGGACCCCGTGGTTCTCGATCAGATCGCGGGCCTCGCGCGCGCCGAGCTTGCCCTTGTGCGGGTCGATCGAGGCGAAGGGGATGCAGATATCATCGTGCTTTGCGGCGAATTCCGCAACTTCGTAGTTCGACAGCCGCTTGGCTCCGATCCCGCTTTCGCAATCGACCGTGAACAGGCAGAAGGCGATCTGCTGCTCGCGGTAGATCTCGACAATTTCCGGCATTTTGGGTCGCTCGCGCGGGGCCTTGAAATAGGCGCTGGCGGCATCGAAGTATTGGCCCATCACCGGATCTTCGGGATCGTGGCACGAAACCTCCGCATGGACATGGACGTCGATGGCTTTGATCCTGGTCAGGTCGATCGGCACTGGTTCGCTCCGTCAAATTGCAACTTGCAAGACTACCCGTCTGTCCTGAGCTTGTCGAAGGACCGTTCTTGTTCTTGCGTTCGCGCGCGCAGCACGAAGTAAAGGGCAGTGCTTCGACAAGCTCAGCTTGGACGGGCATTGGGGGAACCACAGCGTTCCCCCACACCCTAAAGCTGGATAATCACCGTCTTGGTCTCAAGGTAAGCCTCAATCCCCAGGCGGCCCTGTTCGTGGCCGATCCCGCTTTCCTTGTAACCGCCAAACGGCAATGCCGCATCGATTACGGCGTGGCAGTTGCCCCAGACAGTCCCGGCCTTGATCTTGCCAGCGAGCTTCAGCATGGTCGAAGTGTCCTTGGTCCAGACCCCGGCACCAAGGCCATAGCAGGTGTTGTTGGCTTCCTTGGCAACCTCATCCAGATCGTCGAACCGCTGGGCCACCACTACGGGGCCGAAGATTTCCTCGCGCACCACGCTCATTTGCGGGTTCACATCGACCAGGATCGTCGGGTTGACGAAATAGCCACCGCCGTTTGACGGGGCATCGCCGCCCAGCGCTACGCTGGCCCCATCGCGCTTGCCGGCTTCGATATAGCCCATCACCTTGTCGTGCTGTTCCTTGGAGATGATCGCACCCATGTGACCTTCCGGATCAAGACTGGCGCGTGGGGCCCAGAACGGTGCGTTCTGGGCCATGCCTTCCAGCACCTGATCGAACACCGAACGGTGGGCATAGAGCCGCGACCCGGCGACGCAGACCTGGCCCGCGTTGAACCAGATCGCGCCAGACACGCCAGCCGCCGTGGCCGCGACATCGACATCTGGCATCACCACGACCGGCGACTTTCCACCCAGTTCGAGCGTGACATGCTTGAGCGTGTCGGTGGCATTGCGGTTGATCAGCTTGCCGATTTCAGTCGATCCGGTGAATGCGATCTTGTCGACATCGGGATGCTTGACCATCCGGTCACCCGCAGTGTGGCCGTTGCCGGTGATGACGTTGAGCACGCCCGCCGGGAAGCCGGCTTCGGCCACCAGATCGGCCAGTTTCAGCGCGGTGATGCTGGTCTGTTCGGCCGGCTTGAGCACGATCGTGCAACCTGCCGCGAGTGCGGGTGCAATCTTGAGCGCGGCCATCAGCAGCGGGAAGTTCCACGGCACAATCTGCGCGCAG
>CALMBN010000251.1 GCA_937860195.1 uncultured Novosphingobium sp. | reverse complement strand
GCGGGATCGATGCCCAGCCCGGTCCAGCAGGTATTCCAGCGCTGGTCGGGCGCGGTATCATAGAGGATGGCAGTCCGCCCATCGACCACCTGCCAGCCATGCCGATGCAGTTCTTCGTCGAGCTGGCCTGCACCCCATCCGGCATAGCCCAACGCGACCAGAAAGCGACTCGGCCCCTCGCCTGCCGCAATAGCCCGCAGCACATCCCGCGAAGCTGACATCGCGCAAAGCTCCCCGGCCATAATTGTGTCCGGGCCGTCCCAATCAGGCGTGTGGATCACAAACCCGCGCTGCGGTTCGACCGGGCCGCCATCGAGAATCGGGCAATCAGGCGCGCCTCCAACGTCGATCTCAAGATCCTCCAGCAAGGCGTGGAGTCCCAGTCCATCGCGCAGCTTGCCGAGTCCGATCCCCAGTGCGCCCTTGTCGTCATGCACCATCATTCCAATCGCGGCGCGGCGAAACCGCGGATCGCCCATCCCCGGCATCGCGAGCAGGAATTGTCCGGCAAGGCTGGTGGATTCGGACATAAGCCGCACGTTAAACCCGCTTTCAATCGCGTGAAAGCAAATGCTTCTGGACTTTGCCGCTGGCGGTGCGCGGGATTGCATCGGCGATGATCACGCGCACCGGCACCTTGAACCGGGCAAGCCGCTCACGGCAGTGGGCAATCACCTGTTCTTCGGTCAGCACGGCCCCGGCCCGCGGGATTATGAAAGCCCGGCCGACTTCGCCCCAGCGTTCGTCCGGCACGCCGATTACGGCGGCTTCGGCGATCTCGGACAATTCGGCCAGGACCGCCTCAACCTCAGCCGGATAGACGTTTTCGCCGCCCGAGATGTACATGTCCTTCTTGCGGTCGACCAGATAATAGAACCCGTCGGCATCCTGCATCGCGGCATCGCCAGTCTTGAACCAGCCGTCATGAAAGGCCTTTGCAGTCAGCTCGGGCTGGTTCCAATAGCCGCGGGTAACGCTGGGCCCCTTGATCCACAATTCGCCGGTTTCGCCCTGGGCTACATCAATGCCTTCATCGTCAACGATCCGCGTCTGGACCGCCAGCAAGGGCAGCCCGCACGATCCGGCCTTGTCGATCAGCCGCTCGACATCGAGCACCGGCATGGCAAAGTTAGAACAAGTCTCGCTCATCCCGAAGCCGTCCGAGAACCGGATGCCAGCGCGGGCAAAGCGCTCGACCTGCGCTTTGGGATTGGGTGCTCCGCCGGTGACGTACATCTTCAGGCCGTGGAACTTTTCGGGCGCAAAATCCGGGTGCTGCCACAGCGTGGTCGCCATCTGCGGGACCGAGAAATAATGCGTGATGCCGAGTTCCGGGTCGGCAATCCGGGCGATCGTTTTCGCCGGATCGAAACCGGCGCTGATCCAAACGGTTCCTCCAGCCAGAATTGGCACCCGCGCCGCTGCAAACAGTCCAGCAGTATGGAACAATGGCATGTCGCACAGGAACACGCTGTCATAGCTGACCAGGCTGCCGTTGATGAAGTTGGCCGGGCCCCAATAGGCGTTCTCCTCGCTGACCATCACGCCCTTGGGCCGCCCGCTGGTGCCCGAGGTATAGAGCAACGTGGTCGGCTCCTGCCAGCCGCGCCGGGCATTGGCCGGAGCTCTTGTGCCGGGATTACCCAGCGCATCGAGATCGGTCAGCAGTAGCTGTTCGGCAGTGGTTTCCGGCACCGTGAATTCGGTGTCCCGGAAGAACAACAACGGCCCGGCATCTTTCATCAGCGCCGCGATCTCCGCGCTTGCCAGCCGCCAGTTGTAGGGCACGAACACCGCCCCGGCACGCATGCAGGCAAGTTGCAGCACCAGCATCAAGGGGTGGTTGCGCGCCAGCGTTGCGACTCGGGCACCGCTGGCTGGCCCCAGCCGCTCTGCCAGCCAAGCTGCGACCCGGTCAATGTCAGCGTCAAGTTCCGCCCAGGTCCAGCGCCGACCGCTTTCAGCACAGCCCACGGCCAACCGGTTCGGCATTGCCACTGCGTGAGTCCGGACCGAATCTATCACTATCGACATTCCCTCATCCCCACGGCATCCAGCGCTTGCGGACGCTCACAAATTTTGTATGCTTTGCCTACTAAATTCGATAGACTGGACGCAACCAGAATCGCCTGTGGAGAGGTAACAGCCATGAACGAGATGACCACCATCGATCGCACCCAGCGTGCCTATTCGCCTGCCGCCCAGGCTTTCCTGGCGCGCAAACCCGCGCTGTTCATCAACAACGAATGGGTTTCTTCCAGCCACGACAAGGTGATCGAGGTTGAGGACCCTTCGAACGGCAAGATTGTCGGCCATGTCGTCGATGCCTCGGACAAGGATGTTGACCGCGCCGTTGCCGCGGCCCGCGCCGCGTTTGATGACGGTCGATGGTCAGGCCTGCCGCCGATGGTCCGCGACCGCACCATGAACCGGCTCGCCGACTTGCTCGAGGCCAATGCCGATCTGTTCGCCGAACTCGAAGCGATCGACAACGGCAAGTCCAAGGGCATGGCCGGCGCGGTCGACGTGCCCGGCGCGATCAGCCAGCTGCGCTATATGGCGGGCTGGGCCAGCAAGGTCGCCGGGGAAACCACCGCGCCCTACACCATGCCGGCGGGCGCTGTGTTCAGTTACACCCTCAAGGAGCCGGTCGGGGTCTGCGCGCAGATTGTGCCGTGGAACTTCCCGCTGCTGATGGCCGCGTGGAAGCTCGCGCCCGCACTCGCCGCCGGCAACTGCGTCGTGCTGAAGCCGGCCGAACAGACGCCGCTCTCACTGCTGGCGCTGGCGGAGGATTTCGAGGCCTGCGGCCTGCCCCCCGGCGTGATCAACATCGTCACCGGCCTCGGTCCCGACGCCGGCGCGCCGCTCGTGGCGCCGCGCGCTCAGGGCTCGAGGCGCTGTCACCGCCCGACCGGGCGCTTGCCGAGGATCTGCGCAAGCTGCGGGCGCGCCTCGCCGAGCTGCGGCCGGTTCTGTCGGTGCACCACCGCCCGTGGGAGCTGTACGACCGCGCGATCGCCGCCGAGGCCCGCGCCGAGGCCCGCGAGCTCGCGGCGGCGATCGCCGACCGGTCGGTCGACGGGCTGCCCGACTA
>CALMBN010000250.1 GCA_937860195.1 uncultured Novosphingobium sp. | reverse complement strand
CGTGCCGCAGCGCACAATTGCTTGAAGAAAAACAATCCTTCGACAAGCTCAGGAAAGACGGGCTTGGGGGAAGGTGATTCATATTTCCCAATCGTTGCTCTAGCCGATCAGCAAGCGGCTCCCGGCCCAGATAGTCAGCGCGGCAGTAAGCCAGCGAATCACGTTTTCAGGCAGCCAGCGCAGCGCCAGCAGGCTGCCGAGTTGCCCGCCGATCACAACCGCAATCAGCAGTGGCAACGCGCCCGACAGCGCCTCGCCGAAACGTTCGGGGCCGTTTTTGGTCAGCTGTCCGACCAGTCCGGCAATCGAGTTGATCAGTATGAACAGGCTGGTGGTCGCCGCGATCTGCCGTGCACCGGCCCAGCGGGTCAGGTGGAGCAGTGGCGCGAGGAAGATACCCCCACCGATCCCGACCAGCCCGGCCAGATAGCCCAGCGGAGCCGCCGCAAGGGGCAGATGCCGCGCAAATGCGATCGGTTGAACATCGGCTTCGGAACTGCGCGGCACAAACAGGGCTAACCCGGCCGCAACCAGACTGAGCCCGAGCAGGGCCAGAAAGGTCGCCTCCTTGATCGGGGTCAGCCCGCCAAGAAAGGCCAGCGGCGCGGCAATCAACGACAGAGTCAGCGCCCTGCGCCATGGCACCGCTCCGACCCGCGCAAACCGGATCGTCGCCCCGCCAACCACCACCACGTTGCAGCACAGGCTGACAATCGGGAGTATCCGGTAGTCGAACCCTGCCAGGCTCAGCAGCGCATTGTAAGTCGATCCTCCGCCGAACCCGACCGAGGCATAGAGCAGTGCAGTGCCGAAAAAAGCCGGGATCAACCAGTCCGGCATCGCTGTTTACCCTGCGGCCCCATGACAATGCTTGTATTTCTGGCCCGATCCGCACGGGCACAGCGCATTCCGCGACAGCCCCAGATCGGCATAGGGATCGACCTGTCCGCCCGCCAGTGCAGCGGCCATTCCAGCCCCCAAGGCGCCCATCATTGCTTCTGATCCGGGGGTCCGGCCCATCGCATCGGTTTCTCCGGTGAACGGATCAATGTGGCTGGTGAGGAAGTCCGGCAGGTCTGGGAGTTCGGCGGTTTCGGGCATCCGCAATTCGCTGTTCATCAGGATCTTGGTGACGTCCTCGCGGATCGCGCCGAGCATCCGCTCGAACAGGCCAAAAGCTTCCTGCTTGTATTCATTGATCGGCTGCTTTTGCGCATAGGCCCGCAGGAACACCACCTGACGCAGCGCGTCGAGCGTAGCCAGATGTTCTTTCCAATAGTGGTCAAGACGGTCAAGCAGGATCTGCTTTTCAACCTGTCGCCAGATCGACGAATCGTCGCCCATTTTTTCAGCCATCTTGGCATCGGCGGCTTCGGACAGGCGCAGCTCCAGGTCGTGCGGCTCGATCCCGTCAACCGCGAACCATTCGTCAAACGGCGGCTCCAGCCCCAGCACTTCGGTAGAGCGGACCTTCAAGCCTTCGATATCCCATTGCTCAGGATAGGATCCTGGCGGGCAGGCATCGCCGACCAGCATGTTGACGGTGTCGTGGCGCATGTCCTCGACGACTTCGTCGACAGTTTCGGCATCCATGATGTCAGCGCGCTGCTCGTAGATGACCTTGCGCTGGTCGTTCATCACATCGTCGTATTCGACCACTTGCTTGCGGATATCGTAATTGCGGGCTTCGACCTTCTTCTGGGCGGTCTCGATCGCCTTGGAAAGCCAGCGCGAACCGATCGCCTCGCCATCGGCCAGATTGCTGTTCATCATCTTGGAAAACAGCGTGTCCGGGCCGAATATGCGCAGCAGATCGTCTTCGAGGCAGAGGTAGAACTTCGACATCCCCGGATCACCCTGACGGCCTGAACGGCCGCGCAGCTGGTTATCGATCCGGCGGCTTTCGTGGCGTTCGGTGCCGATCACGCAGAGCCCGCCAGCGGCGAGCACCAGTTCGCGCTCCGCATCGATTTCAGCAGTGAATCGCGCGATTTCTGCATCGCGAGCCGCGCCTTCAGGCGCGTCCTTCAATTCGTCTTCGATCCGGAATTCAAGGTTGCCGCCCAGTTTGATGTCGGTCCCGCGGCCGGCCATGTTGGTGGCGATAGTGACCGCGCCAAGTCGCCCGGCCTGCGCCACAATATGCGCTTCCATCTCGTGAAACCGGGCATTGAGCACCGCGTGCTTGACGTCTTCCTGCTTGAGGAAATCCGACAGAAGTTCCGATTTCTCGATGGAAACCGTGCCAACCAGCACCGGCTGGCCTGACTTGCTTTTGTCCGCAATAAGCTTGGCGATCGCCTGAAACTTGTCGTTGGTATTCTTGTAGAATTCGTCCTCTTCATCGTTGCGCATCACCGCAACATTGGTCGGGATGGTCACAACGTTCATCTTGTAAATGTCGAAGAATTCAGCCGCCTCGGTCGCGGCCGTACCGGTCATGCCGGACAGCTTGGGATACATCCGGAAATA
>CALMBN010000249.1 GCA_937860195.1 uncultured Novosphingobium sp. | reverse complement strand
CTTTCCCTACACGACGCTCTTCCGATCTCCGGTAAAGCTGCGGTTCGGCCGCGAAATAGATCGCCATGACGGTAATCAGGAACGCGGTTGTGAACCCGCCGATGACTCCGCCAACGGCACTGGTGATCTGGCCGACCCCGCCGACGACCTTGTCAATCAGGCCTTCGACCGATTGCATGTCGAATTCAACGCCCTGGCCCTTGAGCCATTCGAGCACCTTGAGTGTCTGGGTTTCGATTGTGCCGGGAAGCTGCGCGGCCTGGGCAGCGATCTGGGATCCGGCAAACATCCCGACCCAGGCGACAAAGGCCAGCGCCAGCAATAAGACGAGCGTCACTCGCCAGGCCCGACCGATCGGCAAAACCCGACCAAGCAGCCGTGATCCGCCGTCGATCATCGCTGCGAATACCATCCCGCCAAAAATCACCAGCAGCGGCTGGGCGAGGTATACCGCCAGCGCCAGCAGTGCCGCCATCCCGATCCACACCGCAGCGCGTTTGGCCTCGGTCCGCAGCAGCGGATCAGCGATATCCGTCGGGCCGGCGTTCAGCTCGGCTTCGGGTGCGGCTGCTTTGGCCGGTCGTCTTGCCATCACTTGTCCTTGGTCAGATGAACCGGGCGCAAGCTGGTCCATGAACGGCCTGAACGCAAGGCGTTCCACCAGCTGAGCGGGTTCCAGGTCTGGCTGCCGTTGAGCGAGAAGGTCACGAACTCGGCTCGCCCGCCAACATCGGACAGCGGCACTGGTCCGCCCAGTCCATCGGCCATGCTCGGCACCCGGCTATCGGCCGAATGGTTGCGGTTGTCGCCCATCAGGAAGACGTGGCCGGCCGGAACGGTTACTTCGGGATAGTTGTCGACCATGTAGTCGCTGCGATCCTTGATGATCAGATAGGTCGCGCCGTTGGGCATCGTCTCCCGCAAGGTCGGCACTTCGAACACCTCGTTGCCCGAGGGAAGCCTGATCCGATAGGCGGCGAAATCGTTGTAGCAGTGATAGGCTGGTTTGCGGTCGGTGCACATCAACTTGGGATCGGCCGGGATTTGCAGGGACGGTTCGACATCCTGCGGCACGGGCTTGCCGTTCAGAATGATCTGGCCACCCACCACCGCAATCCGGTCGCCCGGCAAGGCGACCACCCGCTTGATCAAATCGTCGTTGCGGTCGCGCGGCACCACGATCACGATATCGCCATAGGTCGGGGTTCCCGGCAGCGTTCGCCACGTATCGCGCGGCAGAACATGGAAACTGGCGGAAGCCCAGTTCCAGCCATAGGGGAACTTGCTGACGACCAGCCGGTCTCCGACCAGCAGGTTGGGCATCATCGAAATCGACGGAATGTAGAACGGCTTGGCGATAAAGCTGTGGAACGCCAGCACCGCCAGCAGCATCAGGGCGAGGCCCCGGATTTCGCCGATCCAGTCAATCTTTTCGCGGGGCGCGACGAGCGCGGGTGCCTCCGTTGGCGCGTCGGCAGCCAGCATGTCGGTATTCAGCTCGGTCACAATGGTCGGGCCTCGATAATCACAAAGGCCTGGGCCCATGGGTGGTCGTCGGTTAACGTCAGATGGATCACCGCCTCATGCCCGGCGGGCGTGATCGCGGCAAGCCGCGCTGCGGCACCGCCAGCAAGCTGGAGCGTCGGCGCGCCGGAGCGGGCGTTGACCACGCCGATTTCCTTCATGAACACCCCGCGCCTGAACCCGGTGCCGACCGCCTTTGAGAACGCTTCCTTGGCAGCGAACCGCTTGGCCAGCGTTCCGGCCTTGGTGAAGGGACGGCTGCCCGCCTTGGCGCGCTCAATCTCGGTGAACACCCGGTTTTCAAACCGCTCCCCCCAACGGGTCAGCGAGTTCTGGATGCGCTCGATGTTGCAGAGGTCTGAGCCAATCGCGAGGATCATCCGATCATCCTGAGCTTGTCGAAGGACGCGCCGCGTCCATCAGTTCGCGCATTCGTAGCACGGCCGGTTCCAGCCCGCTAAAGATCGCCTCGCCGATCAGGTAGTGCCCGATGTTGAGCTCGGCCAGATGCGGGATCGCGGCGACGGGTTGGACGTTCTCGTAGGTCAGCCCGTGCCCGGCATGCGGCTCGATCCCGTTCCTGGCGGCGAGCGCGGCCATGTCTGTCAGGCGTTTTAGCTCCACTGCGCGGGCCTCGCCGACAGCATGGGCATAGTCGCCAGTGTGGAGTTCGACCACCGGCGCGCGGAGGTGCATTGCCGCCTCGATCTGGCGCTCGTCAGGGCCGATAAACAGGCTGACCCGGATCCCGGCATCGAGCAGCCGTTGCACCAGCGGATAAAGCCGGTTGTGCTGGCCTGCGGCATCGAGCCCGCCTTCGGTCGTGCGTTCTTCGCGCCGTTCTGGGACAATGCAGGCGGCGTGCGGTTTGTGGCGCAGCGCAATCTCCAGCATTTCCTCGGTCGCAGCCATTTCAAGGTTCAGCGGCAGATTGGTCGCCGCCTGAATCCGCGCAAGGTCCTCGTCGCGGATGTGCCGCCGGTCTTCGCGCAGATGCGCGGTAATCCCGTCACCGCCGCAAGCCGCGACGATCTCTGCCGCGCGGACCGGATCGGGATGATCCCCGCCGCGCGCGTTGCGGATCGTGGCAACGTGATCGATGTTCACACCAAGGCGGAGACGGCGGGTCACGATTTCGCGCGGCTTCCAGGCTTCACGGCTTCGGTCGCCGAGAGTTCGGGGGGGAGTTCGCTGGGGTCATAGGTTGGAAAATTGATGGCGATCAGCGGGAAGAACGGCACGCCCATATCGACCGACCCGGCTGAGCGGTCGATCAGCGCTGCGGCGGCGATCACCTCACCACCCGCTTCGTTGATCGCGACAATCGCTTCCTTGCCGGACAACCCGGTGGTGACCACATCTTCAACCATCAGCACCTTGTCGCCCGGTTCCAGCTCGAAACCCCTTCTCAGCTCAAAAGTGCCCGTCGGCCGCTCGACGAACAGTGCTTCAACGCCCAGCGCGCGGCCCATTTCGTGGCCGATGATCACCCCGCCCATCGCCGGGGAGACGACCTTGGTGATGTCCTTCCTGAGCTCGCGTGGGATTCGCGCCGCGAGTGCGGCGGCGAGGCGGCTGGCGCGCATTGGATCGGCAAGTACCCGCGCGCACTGAAGGTAATGGGCACTATGGCGCCCCGACGACAGCAGGAAATGGCCTTCAAGCAAGGCCTTGCTGGCCCGGAATTCCGCCAGAACCTCGTCATCCTGCATGAGTCTTGTAACCTTTCGTCACGATTCCGGGCGTCTGAAAATGGTCGCTGTGCGGCATTCGCAAAATTTCCCCTAGAGGCGCTTGAGGTGCCCGTAAAGCGCGCGTATAGGCCCGGTGAATCCGAAACTCCCGTGGGGGCGGAATGGGGCGATTTTAGGGCTCCGACCGGCCGGGACAGCAAGAGCAAGAGGCACGATGACATTCGGCAAAACTGTCCGCACAGCGGGCCAGGCGTTTCAGGCAATCGGACTGTCGCTGGCGCTGTTCGCCGCGCCGGCACTGGCTGCATCCACTTCTTCGGCTCCTGCGACTGAGGCTGTTGACGCAGCCGCTGCGACCGCAACGGATGCTGCCGCTGCCGCTCCGGTTGCTGCGCCCAGCCCGGAACCGGTCAAGATTGATCCCAACGATCCGCACTTCAAGGTGGCCCCCGGAAAATACGTTCCGATGAAGCCGACCGAAGGCAAGGGCATGCCGGTGCCCGGGGCCTATGGCTTTCAGAAGCAGTATTCCGATGTCGGTGAGCAGGCGATGTTCATGCATCAGGCGATCCTGCTGCCGGTGATCTTCGCAATCTCGATCTTTGTGTTGTTCCTGCTGCTGTGGGTGATGGCGCGCTTTAACAAACGGGCCAATCCGGTCGCTTCGAAGACCGCGCACAACACCACGCTGGAAGTGCTGTGGACTGGCATTCCGATCCTGATCCTGGTCGCAATCTCGGTGCCATCGGTCGCTCTGATCAACAAGCAGTATGAACCTGCGCCTGAAAAGGCGATCACGATCAAAGCCACCGGCAACCAGTGGTATTGGACGTACACCTATCCCGATAACGGCAATTTCGAGGTGATCTCGAACATGCTGCCCGATGACAAGGCCAAGGCCAATGGCGAGCCGCCGCAACTCGCGGCGGACAACCGTCTTGTCGTGCCAGTCGGAGAACCGATCCGGATGCAGGTGATCGGGGCCGACGTGATCCACTCGTTCGCAATGCCATCGCTGTGGTTCAAGATCGATGCAGTGCCGGGCAAGCTGTCGGAACGCCAGCTCAAGATCAACGAGCCGGGGGTCTATTACGGCCAGTGTTCGGAACTGTGCGGCGCGCGCCACGGCTATATGCCGATCGTGATCGAGGCTTTGCCGCGCGACCAGTTCAACCGCTGGGTGATCGAACAGGGCGGCAAGATCGAAGGCGCGCCCGATGCGCCGGCTGAAGCCGCTGCACCCCCTGCCGCGCCCAAGCCTGCCGCCTGAGCTCCCTAGAATTCAACGAACAAAGGTTCGATAGACATGGCTACTACCGCCGATCACTTCCAGGCTCACGCTGAGCATGACCATGACCACAAGCCGGCCTTTTTCGCCCGCTGGTTCATGTCGACCAACCACAAGGATATCGGGACGCTGTACCTGATCTTCGCGATCTGCGCTGGGATCATCGGCGGCGCCATTTCAGGGATCATGCGGCTCGAACTGGCGCATCCGGGGATCCAGTATCTGGGAACAGTCGCCGGCTGGCTTGGCGAGGCCAATCCAAGTTTTGATGCTCAACTGCACCTGTGGAACGTGCTGATCACCGCGCATGGCCTGATCATGGTGTTCTTCCTGGTCATGCCGGCGATCATTGGCGGCTTTGGCAACTGGTTCGTGCCGCTGATGATCGGTGCGCCGGATATGGCGTTCCCGCGGATGAACAACATCTCGTTCTGGATGACTGTTGCGGGTTTCTGCTCGCTGCTGCTGTCAGCGATGGTTCCGGGCGATGCGACCGGGAATGGTGCCGGGATCGGCTGGACCGCCTATGCGCCGCTATCAACTTATGGTTCAAAAGGTCCGGCGACCGACTTTGCGATCTTCTCGCTCCACCTTGCGGGCGCGGCTTCGATCATGGGGGCGATCAATTTCATCACCACGATCTTCAACATGCGCGCGCCTGGGATGACGCTGCACAAGATGCCGCTGTTCGTCTGGTCGGTGCTGGTCACCGCCTTCCTGCTGTTGCTGGCGCTGCCTGTTCTGGCCGCCGCGATCACCATGCTGATCACCGATCGCAACTTCGGGACAACCTTCTACGATGCCAAGGGCGGCGGCGATCCGGTGCTGTACCAGCACCTGTTCTGGTTCTTCGGCCACCCAGAGGTTTACATCATGATCCTGCCGGCCTTCGGGATCATCAGCCAGATTGTCTCGACCTTCTCGAAGAAGCCGGTGTTTGGCTATCTCGGCATGGCCTATGCCATGGTCGCGATCGGCGGCATCACGCTCGATTCGCGCGCGATCGAACCGGACGATGGCTTCGTCGGCAAGTTGGTGCAGCTGGCGGCTGACGGTTTCGGCGCGTAGACCGATGAACTCACCGATTTCTTCGCGGCTAAGCGGAAGCAGAATTTCCGTCGTGGCGTTGCCGACTGCGCTGGCTTTGTTCTGCCGTGCGACCATCAGGAGGAAACTTGCAACTTTCTCGCGCGCTGTTTTACAACCGAGTAGAAGCATCCACTCCTGGGCAGTCGTCAATTCCTGCAGGATGACTTGATATATCCGGTCCCGCGATTCCGGGAATTGCTGTAGCAGCGCATCAAATTGGTGGATCGGATAGGTGCACAGCCAAACATCGGTTGCTGCTTCGACGTTGCACGTCGCTTGAGAGGTCATTGGCTGACCGACGAAGTCGGACGGAAAAAGCAGGCCAACGATCTGCTGGCGACCATCAGAGAGGTTCTTCGTGAGTTTGATGGAGCCAGATACAATGACAGCAAAGAAATCCGGAGTATCATTTTCGGAGACGATTCGTTGGCCAGCCTTGAGTCGTCGAATGCGACCGATGCGATTTATGCTTACCAATCCTTCGGTGCTCAGCGAACCGCAGAAGCTTGAGTTCCGAACGGCGCATTCTAGGCACGAGCGTGGGATTGTTCGCGGCCCTGGCTGACTCGATGGCGTTTTCTTGTCCCCGCACTGCAAGCTGTTCATCTCCCGATCCGACTAGGCTTCCAGCGTATGCCGTCAATTCGGTGCAACCCTTTGACCTGGATCAAAAATGTAGTTTGTACGCGGTCGGCTTAAACGAAAAGACCGAAAGCCTTGCGGCATCCGATCTTTTCAGTCCCCCAAATTGTTGCGCAGTCGCGTGTTATTTCAACGACGTCACACTACGACGAAGAAACAAGTCGTCGAGGTTGAAACGATAGCCGAGACCGAGGCTGACGGTCAGCGGATCGACCTTCTGGTTGACGATTGTTGCGCCGTTATCGAAGGAGACTTTGGTGTCGAGCCAGCTCTTCTTGACGTCGGCATTGAGATACCAGCCGTTACCGAGGCTATAGTCAAAGCCGGCTTGCAGGGCTGGGCCGAAGCTGTCGCTGAAATCCACGGAGGTGGCCGCAAGCGGATTGCCATCGGGCGTCTTGGATTTGAAGTAGTGGATCCACTGCACACCTGCGCCGACGTACGGCTTGAAGGCGCCCATGCCGGTGAAATGATACTGAAGCGTAACGATCGGCGGGAATAGCCACGTGTTGGCAACTTGTCCGGCGTTGGTGCCGTTGGCAACGGCTCGCGGCGACCATGAGCGGGCGGCGCGCTGGCTGGCCCACGCCGACGAGCTGCGCCAATCGATCGAGCGCGAAGCGTGGGATGGCGACTGGTACCGTCGCGGCTTCTTCGACGATGGCACTCCGCTGGGTTCGTCACTCAGCGAGGAGTGCAAGATCGACAGCATCGCGCAGTCGTGGTCGGTGATTTCGGGTGCCGCCGAACCTGCCCGCAGCCGGCAAGCGATGGCAGCGGTCGAGCGCGAGCTGATCTTGCCTGCGGAGCAGCTGTTGATGCTGTTCAAGCCGCCATTCGACCAGACGGTGCTCGAACCAGGCTACATCAAGGGCTATCCGCCCGGCATCCGCGAGAATGGCGGGCAGTACACACACGCGGCGGTGTGGGCGCTGATGGCGATTGCGAAGCAGGGCAACGGCGACGAGGCCGCCGAGCTGTTCCACATGCTCAACCCGATCAATCACACGCGCACCCCGCAGGACGTGATGCGCTATCGCACCGAGCCGTACGTGCTCGACGGCGATGTTTACGCGCGGCCG
>CALMBN010000248.1 GCA_937860195.1 uncultured Novosphingobium sp. | reverse complement strand
ATCGTTCAGACCGCAGCAGAGCGAGAGCCGATCCATGTCCGACACCGCCTTCGACGTGCTTGTCATCGGTGCCGATGCCGATGATGCGTGCCATGCGCCGCTATGCCTGAGGATCAGAGGAAGTTGTCATCGGCCGGGCGCCCAGCGCCACCACCGGCGGGCCCAGCGGCAAGGCGGCGTCGGTGTCGTCGACCCAGCCGCGACCGGCGACGGCCCGCGTCACCAGCAGGTGGGCGACGAACCCGAGCTGGAGCACCATCCCGACCACGAACAGCTGGTGGGTGTTGACCATCAACCACTGGACGACGACCATCGCGGCGAGCGGCCGCCAGTCCGGCCGGGCCCGCCACCGCTCCCAGGCGATCAGCAACAGCGCCAGGCCGAGGTCGGCGACCGCTTCGGTGAGGATATCTGGCGTATTGCTGACTTTGATGCCACCGGCCCTCGCCGCTGCAAGGTCGATGGCGTCGACGCCGACACCGAAACAGCCGATCATTTCGGCGTTCGGCAAGGCCTTCAATGACGCACGCTATATCAGCATCGTCTGGATTGTCCTTCCGGTGATCGGAGTCCTTGAGCGGCACGGCTTGCAGGAACGCGCAAGGACCCTGATCGCCGGATTGAAGGGCGCGACCGTCGGCCGGTTGCTGACCGGCTATCTCCTGATCCGCCAGTTGACGGCGGCGCTCGGGCTGACTTCGATCGCCGGGCATGCGCAAACCGTTCGGCCGCTGGTCGCGCCGATGGCGGTGGCAGCCGCAGCCAGCGATGACGAAACGACAAACGACCAGGTCAAGGCCATGGCCGCAGCGACCGACAATATCGGCCTCTTTTTTGGTGAGGATATTTTCATCGCGATCGGCTCGATCCTGCTGATGAAGGGCTTTCTCGAGCAGCAAGGCATTGTCCTCGAACCGCTCGAGCTTTCGGTGTGGGCGATCCCGACAGCGATTGCCGCATTCCTGATCCACGGCTTTCGCCTCTGGCGGTTCGATCGGAGGCTGAAGCGATGATCACGCTCGCCTTCGTCTATGTCATCGCCGGCCTTTTCTTTGGTTTGCTGTGTGTGCTGAGCGCAAGGGCCACACGTTGGGGCAATGCTGCGTTCTATGCGCTGCTCAGCCTGTCGATGCTTGCGGGTAACCAGCTCGGTGACTTCGGCAATGGCGTTCTGGCGCTTGCGCTTGTCGGGATCGCCGGTTTCGGGCTGATGGCGAAGGGCGGCCAGGTATCGACCACGCCTGCCGAGCGCCAGGTCGAGGCCGACCGGCGCGGCAACGCGTTGTTCGTTCCGGCGCTGATCATCCCGGCGACCGCCCTTCTCGGGACACTGCTTTTCAAACAATTGCCCGGACTTGCCGATCCCAAACAGGTCACGATCATTGCGCTGGCCATCGGCGTGATTCTTGCTTTGCTCGCCTGCCAGCTTTGGTTGAGGCCGAACCCGATTGCGCCGTTCGAGGCGGGTCGCGGTTTGCTCGACACTGTTGGCTGGGCGGCCGTCCTGCCACAGATGCTGGCAAGCCTGGGTGCGGTCTTTGCCCTTGCCGGCGTCGGCGACGTGGTGGGTGGGCTGGTGGGGCAGGCGATCCCCAACGGCAGCCTTCTGGGCGCCGTGCTTGCCTTCGGCCTTGGCATGGCCCTGTTCACGATGATCATGGGGAATGCCTTTGCGGCCTTCCCGGTCATGTCCGCGGCGATCGGCGTTCCGCTGCTCATCCACGCCCATCACGGCAATCCGGCAATCGTCTGTGCGATCGGGATGCTGTCGGGCTTTTGCGGTACGCTGATGACGCCGATGGCCGCCAATTTCAATATCGTCCCTGCCGCCCTGCTTGAGCTCAAGGACCAGAACGCGGTTATCCGGGCACAGATCGGCACGGCCTTGCCCCTGCTCGCCGTCAACATTGCCCTGATCTATTGGTTGGCATTCCCGGGATGACGGAACTTACGCCCGATCTTGCCAGCCAGTTTGCACGGCTGACGCTGGGGCATCTCGGCAGGCCCTGGCCCTACAAGCCCGATCATGTGCTTGCTGGTCCCGAAGATGTGCGTCTGCCAAGCGAGGTCCATCCGATCTTCCACGGAAGTTTCGACTGGCATAGCTGCGTGCATGGCCATTGGCAGGTGATGACGCTGCTACGGCTTTTTCCCGAAATGGCGGAAGCGGCAGCCATCCGCGAGCGTGCCGACACGATGTTCGTGGCGCACAAGATTGTAGGCGAGCGCGCCTACCTTGCCAGGCCCATGTCGGGCGGTTTCTCGCGGCCCTATGGCTGGGCGTGGCTTCTGGCGTTGCATGGCGAACTGGCGCGTCACGACGCGCCTTGGGCGACAACGCTCGAGCCGCTGGCGCGCGATATTGCGACACTGTTCAAAGCCTATTTTCCCAAGCTCACCTATCCGATCCGCGTCGGCACACACTTCAATTCAAGCTTCGCTGCAATTCTCGCGCTCGACTGGGCCCGCGCGCACGATCCGGAACTGGCGAGCCTGATCATCGGCCGCACCCTTGACTGGTTTGCTGGCGATCGGGGGTGTCAGGCCTGGGAACCGGGCGGAGATGAATTCCTGTCGTCGGCGCTCACCGAGGCTCACCTGATGAGCAGGGTTCTGTCGCGCGCGGATTTTACCGGTTGGTTCGATGCTTTCCTTCCGGCGCTGGTCGAACGCGAGCCGGCAACATTGTTCACGCCTGCCTGTGTGTCGGACAGGAGTGACGGGAAAATCGCCCATCTCGACGGCCTCAACCTCAGCCGCGCCTGGTGTTGGCGACGGATCGCCCATGCCCTGGGGGCCGGGCACCCGGTCTCTGCAATCGCGGGGGATGCTGCGCTGCGCCACCTCGGCGCGAGCCTGCCGCATGTTGCGGGGGACTATATGGGGGAGCATTGGCTGGCCACTTTTGCACTTCTCGCGCTGTCCGGCTGACGCTTCGATTCCAGGGGTTGTTTGCCGTGGCGGGCCGGTGCAATGATCTCGCCCAGAGGAGAACAGGTTTCAGCCATGAGACAGATTGACCATTTCATTGCCGGCGCTGCCGGTGGCCCGTCGGCGCGGCAGGGCGATGTTTTCGACCCCAATAATGGCGGCGTGCAGGCGCAGGTAGCGCTGGGCGATGCAGCTGTGCTCGAACGTGCGGTTCAGGCGGCGCTTGCGGCCCAACCTGCCTGGGCCGCGACCAATCCGCAGCGGCGCGCGCGCGTAATGTTCAACTTCAAGGCGCTGGTCGAAGCGAACATGGATTCGATCGCCCATATGCTGTCATCTGAACACGGCAAGGTCA
>CALMBN010000247.1 GCA_937860195.1 uncultured Novosphingobium sp. | reverse complement strand
CTTGTCAGCCAGCGGCATCGCATCTTCATAAAGCGGCGTGTAATCGGGCGCTCCAGCATCGGCCTTGGCGGCCACGATCCGGGCCAATTCTTCCGCTCCTGCACCACCATCGGCCCAGTGCTTGCAGATCACTGCTTCGGCACCAAAACGCACCGCCATTTCCTCGATCACCGCCAACTCCTCCGGCGTATCAAGGTAAAAGTGGTTGATCGCGATCGTCGGGGTCAGGCCGAATTTCCTGAGGTTCTCAATATGCCGCTGGAGGTTGACCGACCCCGCGCGCACCGCCGCGACGTTGGGCTCGCCAAGGTCCTTTTTGGCGACCCCGCCGTTCATTTTGAGCGCACGGGCCGTTGCAACCAGTACCACCGCATCGGGCCGCAGCCCCGCCATCCGGCATTTGATGTCCATGAACTTTTCCGCGCCCAGATCGGCTCCGAACCCGGCTTCGGTCACCACATAGTCGGCCAATTCCAAGGCTGTGCGGGTCGCGATCACCGAATTGCAGCCGTGGGCGATATTGGCGAAGGGTCCGCCGTGGAGGATCGCCGGGTTGTTCTCCAGCGTCTGGACCAGGTTCGGCTGGATCGCGTCTTTCAGCAATACGGTCATTGCGCGGTCGGCCTTGATATCGCGGCAGAACACCGGACTTTTGTCGCGCCGATAGCCAATGATGATGTCGCCCAGCCGCCTTTGGAGGTCAGCCAGGTCGCTGGCGAGGCACAGGATCGCCATGACTTCCGAAGCGACCGTGATGTCAAATCCGGTTTCCCGCGGGAAGCCGTTGCTGACCCCGCCAAGCGGCCCGACGATTTCGCGCAGCGCCCGGTCGTTCATGTCCAGCACCCGCCGCCAGACCACCCGGCGAAGGTCGATCTCCAGCGCATTGCCCCAGTAGATGTGGTTGTCGATCATTGCGCTCAGCAAGTTGTGGGCGCTGGTGACCGCGTGGAAATCGCCGGTGAAGTGGAGGTTGATTTCGTCCATCGGCATGACTTGCGATTTGCCACCGCCCGCGCCGCCGCCTTTGACCCCGAAGCACGGACCCAGACTCGGCTCGCGCAGGCACAGCAGCGCTTTCTTGCCGATCCGGTGGAGTGCATCGCTGAGCCCGACCGAGGTTGTGGTCTTGCCTTCACCCGCCGGGGTCGGGTTGATCGCAGTGACCAGGATCAGCTTGCCGTGTTTGCCGCCCGTGGGCAGCGCGTCGCGGTCGATCTTGGCCTTGAATTTGCCATAGGGGATCAACGCCGCTTCGGGGATCCCGGCTTTGGCGGATACTTTGCCAATCGGATCCAGCGTCGCGGCGCGGGCGATTTCGATATCGGTGGGCATAGGCCGTTGATTCCCCTGCATCCTCTTGCGACCCGTTTTCGGATCATTTTGTATGCAACTTATACAAATCAATTTGGATGCAATCACAAGGACGAAATTTTCGCATATGTGGGACGCATCCGCTTTGGTGATATCTGGCGCAGGAGGCCTTGCACCGCTACGGTGAGGGGAGTATTTTCTCCAAATGTCCCATTAATTGAGGAGAGTCGATGGCATGAACAAGCCCAAGCCGAAGCGGCTGTAGCTAAATGTCTGGCAACGCAACTAGGCGCTAGCAGAAGAGCCATGGAAAATGGATTCGTCCAGAACTGAGCAGAAGAACTCAGGTAATCTCGCCGGTCCCAACCTCCAAAACCCTCAAGCTGTGAACCCCTAAAAGCGAGCCCAGATCTAGATCTCATTCTGACGCAGAAAGGAACCCCCATGAAGGGACTCTACTCTCTGTGTTGGCTTAGCGATGGGATTCACTGGGTGGTCATTTCACCAACTGGTGTGATTCTCGATTCCTCGCCTCGCGGTTTCGCGAGTGAAGAAGATGCGCTTAATGACCTTCGGCGTAGGTATTGAAGGTCCCAACACGACGTCGGTGGGAGAGATCTCCCACCGACGCTTGTGGATGAGGAACTTAAATGAACACTTCACTTACTGAGATAGCGTTCTTTGGCTTACTCTTAGTTCTTTTCAGCGCAACGCTCGGCTGGTTCGCCGGGTCCCGGCCTGTGGCCGAACTGCGGGATCGGTTGGCGGATGGTGAGGCGGCGTTGAAGGACCTTGATGGACGGTTCCGTGCGGCGATCAAGGACCTGGGCGATGCGTCGATCAGGATTGCCACGATGGAGGCAAACGCTGCCAATTTTGACGAGCAAAAGGCCTCGCTGCTGACCGCGCAGGACAGCCTCAAAAAGGAATTCGAAGCCGCCGGAGCAAAGGTGCTCGCGCAAGCCCAGGAAACCTTTCTGACGCGCGCGCAGGAACGGTTCTCGCACAGCGAGGAAAAAAGCGCTGAGCGGCTCAAGGCCTTGCTCGAACCAGTCGATGCGCGGCTCAAATCGTATGAGGAACAGGTCCAGTCGCTCGAAAAGGGGCGGGTCGATGCTTTCGGTCAATTGACCGGCCTGATCCAGTCGGTCCGTGATGGGCAGGAACAGGTCAAGGCCGAAGCGGCGCGGCTCGGAAATTCGCTCACCAACGCCCCCAAGGCGCGTGGTCGCTGGGGTGAACGCGCGCTGCAGAACGTGCTGGAGCAGTGCGGTTTGTCCGAACACACCGACTTCAGTCTGGAGCATTCGCTGGATACTGATGAGGGCCGGCTCAGGCCCGATGCCATCGTCCATGTGCCGGGCCAGAAGAAGCTGGTGATCGATGCCAAGGTCTCGCTCAACGCCTATCAGGCAGCGTTCGAATGCAGTGATGATGCTGAGCGCAAGCGTCACCTCGATCTCCATGCCCGTTCGATGCGCGGGCATATCCAGACACTGGCGGCCAAGGGCTATCAGAGCCAGTTTGAGGAAGCGCCAGACTATGTGGTGATGTTCGTGCCGGGTGAACACTTCGTGGCCGCGGCGCTCGAACACGATCCCGAACTTTGGGATTTTGCTTTCCATAACAAAGTATTGCTGGCTACTCCGACCAATCTGGTGGCGATTGCCCGGACCGTAGCGATGGTCTGGAAACAGGACCAGCTGGCGCGTGAGGCGGTCGAGATCGGCCGGGCCGGGGCCGAACTCTATGACCGGCTGGCTGTCGCCGCAGAACATCTAAAACGGGTCGGCGGAGGCCTCGAAAGCGCGGTCAACAATTACAACAAGTTCGTCTCGAGCTTTGAACGCAACGTGCTCAGTTCAGGTCGGCGCCTGCGCGACCAGGGGATCGAGATCGGCAAACGTGAAATCGAGGATGTCCCGTTGGTCGAGGCTTTGCCGCGCCACGCTGCAGCAGACAATCGGTGAAT
>CALMBN010000246.1 GCA_937860195.1 uncultured Novosphingobium sp. | reverse complement strand
ATTGAAATCGCGCTCGAATATACCCCCGGCGACCGGATGGTTGAGGCCGAAATCACCAGACCCGCCCATCCTGAGCCAGTCGAAGGATCGTCCTTCACTTCGAGCGAGGCAGAAGGAAAGGTCAGCCCTTCGACAAGCTCAGGGAAGTCGGTTGTAAGGTATGGCGTGAAGATCGAACCCACCCGCACCGGCCTCAAAATGACCACGCGCGGCGCGATCCATCAGGTGCAGATCCTGCCTGCACGGATTGCCCACCTGACCAGCCACATGATCGAAAAGGTTCCGCCAGACCTCTCACGGTTCCTGATCTGCCCGATGCCGGGACTGCTGGTTTCGCTGAGCGTTGCAGTGGGCGACAAGGTTGAGGCGGGGCAACCGCTGGCCGTGGTCGAAGCAATGAAGATGGAAAACATCCTCCGCGCCGAAAAGTCCGCCACGGTGAAGGCGGTCAACGCTGCACAGGGTGAGAGCCTTGCAGTTGATGCGATCATTCTGGAGCTGGAATGAGCCTTCCCCAAATCCTAGCTGCCGCGCGGCCCATCGACGGTGGTTTTACCGCCACGATCCCGGCCGACTGGATGCAGGGGCGCACTTCCTATGGCGGGCTTTCGGCCGCGTTGGCGCTGGTCGCGGCGCAAGGGCTGGCCGATGATTTGCCGCCGCTGCGCTCGGCCACGGTCAACTTTGTCGGGCCGCTGGCGGGCGAGGTTGAGGTGCGGGCCAAGCTGCTGCGGCGCGGGCGCAATGCCAGCTGGATCAGCGCCGAAGTGGTCAACGAGGCCGGAGTCGGCCTGACCGCAACCTTCGTGTTCATGGGCGCGGTTGAGGCGAGCAGCCTGCGCCTGCATGAAGTGCCAATGCCGGACTATGCCGTGCCGCTGGCCGAAGCAGTGTCGCTGCCCGAGCAAGCCGGACCCAGCTTTGCCCCCAATTTCGAACGCCGCTTCGCCCAGCCACGCAGCGACGCCAAGGTGCCGGAAATCCTCTGGTGGGAACGGCTGCGCGACACCGCCGGGCTCGATCCGATGGTCGCGCTTATCCTGCTGGGTGATGCGCTCCCGCCGGGCGTCATGCCGCTGACCGGACCCGCGCCGATCAGTTCGATGACCTGGCTGATCAACCTGCTGACCCCGTTGCCTGAAACGGAAGACGGCTGGTTCCTGCTCCAGGCCAAGGGCAACTATGCCGAAAAAGGCTGCTCCAGTCAGGACATGGCGATCTGGAACACCCGCGGCGAGGCGGTTGCGGTGGGGATGCAGTCGATCGCGATTTTTGGTTAGAGGCATCGTGGTCCAACCGCGCCCAACTCATCACCGTCTGTCCTGAGCTTGTCGAAGGACTGTCTTTTTCTTCGGGCGGCATCGCGCGCCGCAAGAAGGACAGTGCTTCGACAAGCTCAACATGGACGGGTTCTGGGAAGAATGATCTGTCGGGCTAGGCTTCCTGCTCCAGCCGCTTGCCCACCAGCATCTTGAACAGGACGAACCCGACCAGCCCCGCCGCCGCAGTGGCGACGTGGACCAGCCAGAAGCTGGGCGTGTCCATGGTCGAATACCAGCCGCCGATGATCCCGACGGTCTTGTTGGCGGTGAAAAAGGTCAGGTAATAGATCCCCACCACAGTCGCGACGATCGCGCGCGGCGCGACCTTGGTGAACAGGGCCAGGCTGACCGGCATGATGTGCGAAAAGCCGATCGAATTGAACAGGTGGAACATCACCGGCCAGAACAGCCCGATCTTGCCGGACCCCTGTGTTGTCGCGGCAAACCACAGACACAGTCCGCCTGCGATAACGAAGAAACTGCCGATGATCATCTTGCCGATCTCATCCGGCTCCCACGCGCCCTTGTCGCTGCGCCATTTCCAGAACAGCGCGACCGCTGCGAGCATCGAGAAGGACAGCGCAGCATCGATCGTGATCATGTAGCTGGTCGGCAAGGTGGTGCCGAAAAAGGTCAGCTGGAATTGCTCGTCGGCCCAGACCAGATAGGCGTTGAAAATCTCCTGATTGGTCAGCATCGACAAGGCGAGGATCGGGATCAGCAACAGCAGTGCCAGCAAACGCGGGCGATCTGCGGCACCAACTGCGGCAAGCAAGCCCATCGCCACACCGAATCCGACCTGGCCGGAAATACCAGCAGCGGAAATGGCTGCAACCGACGGAGCCAGCAGTCGGAGGACTACGACGACCACTGCCGCCGTTCCAAGCATGACGGCGTAGTTCATTCCGGCTGAGGACGCAGCTTTTTGCTCGGCCCGGTTCTCTGCAGGCAGCCACGGCCCCGCTTTGAGGTACAGAAATAGCCCCGCAACCATCACCACTCCGGCGGTGCCAAAGCCGTAGTGCCAGCCGACCTTTTCGCCCAAAGTGCCCGAAATCAACGGCGCCAGGATGACGCTGACGTTGATCGCGATGTAGAAGATCTGGAACGCCATTGCCCGGCGCAAATCTTTCGGGCCGTAAAGCTCGCCCACCTGGCTGGCGATGTTGCCTTTGAACAGGCCAACCCCGACGATCAGCGAGAGCAGCGCGAACAGGAACAGGCCCTCGAAGGCCATCAGGAAGTGTCCGATCGCCATCACCACCGCGCCGAAGATCAGGGTGACCCGGCGGCCCAGGAACCGGTCGGCAATCAGCCCGCCCGCAATCGGAGTCAGATAGACCAGGCTTGAATAGTCTCCAAAGATTGCCGAGGCGAGCGGCTGACCCTGTTTGCCATCGTAGAGCGCGCCCTGGATCCACTGAAGCCCCACAACCCCGCCGATATGCTCGGGCAGAAGCAGGTACTTGACCATGTACAGCACCAGCAGCGTCTGCATCGAATAGTACGAAAACCGCTCACACCCTTCGACAAAGGCGAGATAGCCGAGGCCCTTGGGATGGCCGAGAAACGCCCGGTCGTGCGCGGGAAGTTCAAGTTCGGGCGTGGCTTCGGAGTCGTGAACCTGAGCCAGATGAAGCGGTTTTACCTCGTGTGGTCA
>CALMBN010000245.1 GCA_937860195.1 uncultured Novosphingobium sp. | reverse complement strand
CTGAAGGGGAGAGGGAGAATTCGTCACAGCCCGAACCACCGCTCTGCATTGGTCTGGAAGAACTTCTTTTTCACCGCGTCGGGCACCGCCATGTTGTCCATCGCCTGCACTTCGTCGGGCACGTATTGATAGGGGTAATCCATCGCGTACATCACCCGGTCCTCGCCCATCACCTCGATCATCAGCTTGACCGCCGGTTCCCAGCACAGCCCGCTGGTGGTGCCAAGGAAGTTGTGCCGGATGTAGTGGAACAGGTCGTGCTTTAGCGGTTTTAGCCGTGCATAGCGCTGCGAGCGGATCCCGGCCTTGTGCATGTAGTCGGTTCGGTAAAGCCAGAACGGCAGCGCCTCAAACCCGTGACCGGCCATGACCTGCAAGTCGGGATAGCGATCAAACAGCCCGGTCGTGACCAGCCGCAGCAGGTGATAGCTGGTCTCGACCCCGAACCCGAATACTGCTCCATCCAGACCGGCATCGATCATCCCGCCCATCATGCTGTCTGGCAGGGTGGCCGGATGGACATAGAGCGGCTGGCCGACATCGGAAAGTGCGCGGAAGATCGGATCGAACTGCGCTTCGTCGAGGTAGCGCCCCTGGGTGTGGCTGTTGATCTGCACCCCCTTGAAGCCCAGTTCATTCGCGCCGCGGCGAATTTCAGCCGCTGACCATTCAGGGTCCTGAGGGGCCACTGCGGTCATCCCGATGAACCGTGTCGGATGAGCCTGACAGGCCGCTGCAAGGGTATCGTTCGCGCGGCGGGCAATGCCCTTGGCTTCTTCGACATCGAGCAGCGGCTGGACCCCGGGTGAGGTCAGGGCAAGCACTGCCTTGTCGATCCCGGTTGCATCCATGTGCGCAAGGCGCAGGTCATCGAGGTTCATCAGCCGTTCGAGAATTTCGGTCGCGCGCTGTGAAGGACTGGTGCCGTAAAAGCCCCAGAGCGAGACCATGCCCTTGTCGGCGGTCCCGTCCTTGACCATCCGCAGGAACACATCGACCTGCTCGCGGGTCGCAAAGGCCTCCTCGGTGGCGATCCGCAGGTAACCGCGATTCCCGCCGGTCTTGAGTTCGTGGGTCATGCTCTTCCCTTTCTTCGCGCCCGTCGGCATCGCCAGTGCGGCCAGTCCCGCCGCCAGTCCCGCGTTGATCTCGCGCCGCTTCACCCTTCGTGCACTGCCTTCACAACCATGCAGGCCATTAACCCCTCGGGTCCGTCCTCGCTGCCGTGGCCCGACCATTTGACCCCGCCAAACGGGGCATCGGCTCCGCCGATCATGGTGGTGTTGATGCCGACCATGCCCGCTTCAAGATAGCGCCCGAGGCGCTTTTGCCGCGCGGCATCGCTGGTCCAGGCATAGGCCGCGAGCCCATAGGGCAAGCGGTTGGCTTCGGCGATCATCGCGTCTTCACCGGCGTAGCGGTTGATCAAGGCCACAGGACCAAACGGCTCTTCGTTCATGATCGCGGCATCGAGTGGAATGTCGGACAGGACCGACGGGGCGTAGAAATAGCCCTGATTGCCGATCTTCTCGCCGCCACAGCCGAGCTTGGCACCCCTGCTGACAGCGTCCTGGATCAACCGGTGAATCGCTTCGGGGCGGCGCGGGTTGGCCATCGGACCCATCTGGGTGCCGCCTTCCAGGCCCGGCCCGACCTTGATGGCCCTGGCGCGGTTAATGAACCCGTCGCGGAATGCTTCGAACGCCGGCTCTTCGACGATGAACCGGGTCGGGCTGACGCAGACTTGCCCGGCGTTGCGATATTTGTGCGGAACGACCGTGTTGAGCACTTTGTCCAGATCGCTGTCAGCGAAGACCAGCACCGGGCCGTGCCCACCCAGTTCCATAGTGGTGCGCTGCATGTTTTCGGTCGCGAGCCGGGCGAGGTGCTTGCCCACCACGGTTGAGCCAGTGAAGCTGAGCTTGCGGATGATGGGTGAGCCAAGCAGGTGCCGGCTGACTTCGTCGGGCACGCCAAAGACCGCTTGCGCGACTTCCTTGGGCAGACCGGCATCGAGCAGGCATTGCAGCACCGCAAGCGCGCTGGCGGGCGCCTCTTCGGCGCTTTTGAGGATCACCGAGCAGCCCGCCGCGATTGGCGCGCCCAGTTTGCGGCCGGGATTGCCGATCGGGAAGTTCCACGGCGCAAAGGCTGCGACCGGGCCGACCGGCTCGTGCGTGACGGTGCTGCGCATTCCAGCGGGCCGGACCAGCGTCCGCCCGTAAACCCGCTGGCATTCGCCCGCATAAAAGTTGAACAGACCGACGTTCATCAGCACTTCGATCCGAGCCTCAGCAAGCGGCTTGCCCTGTTCTTGCGTGGCGATCCGGGCAATGTCCTCCTGCCGTTCCAGCATAAGCCGCGCTGCGCCGGTAATCAGTGAGGCCAGCAAGGGGTGGAAATACTCGCCGGGCTTTTCGGCCTTGTCGGTTTCCCGATTGAACGATCCGCCGTCATGGCCAAAGATGGTGGCGAAAAATCGTTTTGCTTTCTTTGCCACATTGATCTGCATGAATATGCCGTAGCTTGTCGAGTTTGCGCTGATTTTCAGTTCGTGCTGCGCACCGTTCAGAGCTTCCCATTCGTCGCCGCTGGTGCTGGCCATTTGTGCTTGTGTTGCTTTGCGCAGCTCAATGACGCGCCGGAAGAAATCGCCTTCGCAGGGATCAACGCGGTAATGCGCGTTGCCGCTTACAGCGATCGGGCGAAGGTCGGGTTGCATCGGCCCCGGTGCGAACGCGACGGCTTCCACGATAATCGGAGCTTTGCCGGTTAGCAGCTTGGACGCGATGCAATCGGCCAGGGTGAACCAGTGCGGGGAAGCCGAGCTAAGAATGTTCGCGCCGATGGTGGGCAGTGCCTCGCCTTCATAGGCTGCACGAACCGGGAATATGTCAGCTTCGGGCCGCACCCAGACAAGCGTTGTCAGCTTTGGCCACAGGTCCGGCGCTTGCAAATCGGCTAAGGTGACACCTGCCAGAAAGTCCCGCGTCTCCACCGTCGCATCGGCCCATGTCATGCCGCTGGCAGTGACAAAGCGCCACAGGCCCATAAGCGTGCAAACCGTGGGATACATCGATAGAAAGTCGCAATAGACAACTCTGGCAATTTTGCTCCGGATTCTGACTTCCGAAC
>CALMBN010000244.1 GCA_937860195.1 uncultured Novosphingobium sp. | reverse complement strand
CACCTACAGCTCGGTCTATATGGCCGCGCCGATCCTGATCTGGCTCAAGGTCACCTCGTCGAGCTTCGTGCCAAACGAAAGCAAGGTTGACCAGCAAGAGCGACTGGCGCGCGGTGGGGCTTAGCGCCCTGCCAACCGCTGCCAATGGGCCACCAGCGCTTCTGCGTTGGCTTCCCAGCTATAGGCTGCAACAGCGGCGCAGACTGTTTCCGGGGTGGGTGGTTCGGCCAAAATCTGGCCTACAGCCATAGCGATTGCCAGCTTGTCACGGGCGACCATCCGGCCCCAACTGGGATCAGTCAGTAATTCGCGAGCACCGGGGATTGGCGTGGTTACCACCGGGGTGCCGCAGGCCAGGGCTTCAACCCAGGCATTGGCAAGGCCTTCGCTGGCTGAAGGCAGCACAAATACATCGGCAGCATTGAGCACGATCGGCAGTTCCCCATGCGGCACTGCGCCCAGGAACCGGACCCGATCGCTCACGCCCAAATCCTTGGCGAGTCCGCGCAACATTGCTTCGTCGTCGCCGATACCTGCCAAGACGAGATGAGCTTCGGGCAGCAATTCCAGCGCTTCAATTACAAACCGTTGCCCCTTGCGGGGGATCAATGCACCGACCGTGGCGAGCACCGGCACCCCGCGCGGCAGGCCAAGCTGGTCGCGGCACATCTTGCGGTCATAGGGGCGAAACAGGTCGGCATTCAGACCGGTGCGGTGGATCGTGATCTTGTCACGGTCCATCCCCAGCGCTGCCATATCGTCGGCCAATCCTTCGGCTACTGCGAGCAACCCATCGGCGGCCAGGCCCGCCGCCAGCACCTGCCGGGCAGTTGCGGGGTCCTTGCCCCAATGATGAATATCGGCCCCCCGCGCCTTGATTGACACTGGCAGACCCAGTGCTCCGCCAATCGCTACCGCAGCCGGCCCGTCGGGATAAAAGAACTGGGCATCGACAAGATCGAATGGCCTTTCAGCATGAAGCGTTCTGGCTAGCGGCAGCACTGCTCGAGCCTCGGATTTGGCATTAAAGCGTGCCCCGACGCCGGGAATCAGGGCAAAGTGCGGACGCAACACCCGGACCTTGCCGCGCAGTTCTTCAGAGGGCAGCGCGCCCAGTGCTCGGTAGCGAGAGTGCTGCGAGAGCGGGAATGGCGGCAATCCCAGCGGATTGACCATGATCAGGTCGACATCGCCGCGTTTCATCACCGCCTGCATTTGCCGTTCGACAAACACTCCGAAGTTGGGGGCGTGATTATTGGGGTAAAGCGTGCTGAGGCTCAGCACCCTGAGATTGCTCACAGCGGCCGCACCAGCATTTCTGCGGCGGCAATCCACGCCGGATTGTCAATCACGATCTGGCGCTGGCCGGGATCGGGCGGCAACAGCGCGACCCGGTGTTCATCCCGGTCGATCATTCGCCCGAAGGCGAACCGCCCGCCAGAGCGCGGGACCAGCACGTCGCGGTTGAGCAGCCTGGCGGAATCCTCCGTCCCATACTGGCGCAGCCAGATCTGATCGCCAGCGCGATAGAGGCCAGCCGGACTTTCGATCGCCAGCACAACCATGGGGTGATCGCCGCCCAGCATGGTTGGCAGGATCGCATCGCGCGGGGCGGGCAATGCTTCGGCTCCATCGGCGGTGAGGCGCGCTACAAAGCGCGGGGTGTCACCGCCAGCGCTACGCACCAGCAGTTCCGGCTCAACCCCCAGCGCTGCTGCGATCCTGTTCATCCAGGTCAGCGATAATTGCCGTGTCCCCGTCTCAAGTCGCCCGATGGTCTGCGCGGTTGTCGGCGGAGAACAGCGCGCACCGACATCGGCCAAGGTCAGCTTCTTCTCACGGCGAATATCGCGAATGCGGTTGATCATAAGATAAATCCGATAACCAATATGGTTTTTAACTTTCCTACAACCTGCCGCATTTGGCAAGTCGATTCGCATCATAACGCGAAGGGGAATGTCATGCAGCGCCAACTGGTCGAACGCGAACTTACCAATGAAGGGCCCGGTACTTCCGCGCCGCGCAAGGGGGGACGAAGCGTCACGATCAATCTCGCCGAAAGCCCGCTGACTTGGCTGCATTCGCGCGGACACCTTAGCGATGTGCAATTCGCCGCCGGAGAGTGTCTGCGCCGCGATTTTGAGCGGGCGCAGCTTTCCCCCGGCGTGACGATGCGCTGGGATCCGGTGCGGGTGCAAGGCGGAGGCGGCGATCCCGGCCTCAGCGCCAACGAGCGCCAACTTGCGGCGCGCCAGCGCTTTGACCACGCGGTCAGTGAAGCGGGACCGGGCCTGTCAGATATCCTTTGGCGGGTCGTTTGCACCGGAGAGAGCCTGCCAATTGCCGAGCGGGGCCTTGGCTGGCCAATCCGCAGCGGCAAACTGGTGCTGCGGCTGGCGCTCGACCGGGTGGCGGGATTTTACCGGATCGGTTGACCCCGGTCGACACAGCGATGCCGCTGGTCGATCCACTTGCCCAACACCCCCGCTCAGGTTCAGAATACCTGGCATTCGAACTCGAGCGGGAGAAAATCATGGATCGGCGGAACTTTTTGGCGGCGAGCGGCGCAATGGCGCTAGCACTTGCAGCAGACCCGACCTTTGCCAAGGGCGCGGCAGCGCGCGGTGACAAGGCACTGCTCGGCTTGCTCGATGCGATCTTTAACGATGGGATCGCCCGTTCGCCTGAATTCGCGACGGCGCTTGGGCTCGACAAGGGCAAGCTGGCGCATCTGCGTTCAAAGTTGAGCCCGCCAACCGCGATTGAGCGTCAGGCCAATCTGGCGCGCAGTCGTGGCTGGTTACGCCGGCTCAATGCCATCCCCACTGGCAGTCTCGGTGCCGCGGCCAAGCGCTATCAGGCACTGGTTCGGTACCAGCTGGAGGAAGGGATCACATCCCCCGGCCGGTTCGATATCGATTCGGTGCAATTCCCCTATCGGATCAACCAGCAGGGCGGGGCCTATTTCGGCACGCCCGATTTCCTCGATTCGAGCCATCCGATTGAAACAGTCGCCGATGCCGAAGCCTATCTGGCGCGCCTCTCGGCCTTTGCCCGGCAACTCGATCAGGACAGTGCCAGTCAAAAGGCCGAGGCCGCGCGCGGGTTGCTCGCACCGGGCTGGTCGATCGACCTGGCACTTGGGCAGATGGGCAAGCTGCGCGCCGCGGCGGCGCTCGATAGCGGGATGGTCCAGTCGCTGGCTGGCCGGGCCAAGGCGAAAGGGATCGCTGGAGACTGTGCGGCCCGCGCCGCAAGGATCGTCGAGGGCGCGGTCTATCCCGCGCTTGACCGCCAGATTGCGCTGATGACCGCGTTGCGCCGCCAAACCAAGCCAGGTGACGGGTCCTGGCGGATCCCAGGCGGCGACGAGATCTATGCCGCTGCATTGGCGCAGGCGACTACCACTTCGCTTTCGCCAGACGAGGTGCACAAGATCGGGCTAGAGCAAGTCGCCGATATCTCGGCGCAGCTCGATGCGATCCTCAAGGGAGCCGGGATGACCACCGGCAGCGTTGCCGAGCGGCTGACCGCGCTCAACAAGCAGGAAGAACAGCTCTATGCTGACAGCGACGCAGGGCGAAGCGCACTGATCGAAAGCCTCAACGCGGGAATGGCCGACATGTGGGAGCGCCTGCCGCGGGCCTTTGCCGACATTCCCAAACGCCCGCTTGAAATCCGCCGGGTGCCGGTCGAAATTCAGGATGGGGCCTCGAATGGCTATTACAACTCTGCCACAATCGACGGCAGTCGCCCGGCGATCTACTGGATCAACCTCAAATCGGTTGGCGACTGGCCGAAATACTCGCTGCCCGCGCTGACCTATCACGAAGGGGTGCCGGGGCATCACTTGCAGGGTTCCTACGCCCAGCTCTCGGGCGAACTGCCGATGCTGCTGCGCAACAATTTCATCTCGAGCTACGGCGAGGGCTGGGCGCTCTATGCTGAGCAGCTGGCCGATGAACTGGGCGCCTACAAGGGGATCGAGCGAGCGGGTTACCTGCAAAGCTTCCTGTTCCGCGCCGCGCGGCTGGTGGTTGACACCGGGATCCACCACAAGCGCTGGACCCGCGAAGAGGCGACCGACTACATGGTCACGACCACCGGATTTGCCCGCACGCGCTGCCAGCGGGAGGTGGAGCGGTATTGCGTGCTGATCGGGCAGGCCTGCTCCTACAAGATCGGGCATACGGCGTGGGTCAAGAACCGCGCCAAAGCCCAGGCAGCGCTCGGCGACAAGTTCAGCCTGCCGTGGTTCCACGAGATCCTGAAGGAAGGCGTGATGCCGCTCTCGATGCTGGAAGCGCGGGTGGATGAACGGGTGAAGGAGCGGCTGGCGAAGGGGTAACTACCCCTCGACCAACTCCGCCAGTTCCAGCCAGCGTTCTTCGGCTGCGTCCTTTTCAGAGCGGGCAAGCTCGATGGCTTTGGTCAGCGCGGCGAACTTGGCTGGGTCGCGGGTGTAGAGAGCGGGGTCGTGGAGCGCGGCTTCGTCGCGGGTTATCTGGGCGGCAATTTCTTCGATCCGGGCGGGCAGCAGATCGTAATCGCGCTGGTCCTTGTAGGTCAGCTTGGTTTTTTGCGGTGGCGCTGGCGTCGGCGCTGCGGTGTCTCGACTGCGCTCGACACGAACGGGCGTGGAGACCGCATTGCGCGCCTGCCGCTGCTTTTCCCAATCGGCATAGCCGCCGGCGACGATATCGACGCGGCCGCTGCCATCGAGCCCCAGAGTGATCGTCACCGTCCGGTCGAGGAAGTCGCGGTCGTGGCTGACGATCAGGACGGTGCCGTCGTAGTCGGCGATCACTTCCTGCAACAGGTCGAGCGTTTCGAGATCGAGATCGTTGGTCGGCTCGTCGAGCACCAGCAGGTTCGACAGCCGCGCAAATTCGCGGGCCAGCAGCAAGCGGCTGCGTTCACCGCCCGATAGCGTGCCGATCTTGGCCTCGACCATCCCCGGATCGAACAGGAAGTCCTTGAGATACCCATGGATGTGCTTGCGCACCCCGCGCACGTCGATCCAGGCCCTGGAGGTGCACACGCCGATCGAAGAGGCCGCGCGCACCGCCGCCGAGTCCGGCTACAGCCGCCTGCCGGTCTACGAGGGCAAGCTCGATGCGGTGATCGGC
>CALMBN010000243.1 GCA_937860195.1 uncultured Novosphingobium sp. | reverse complement strand
GCACGACGAGCTTGTCGACGCGCGTGGCGGCGCCGAGCCCGAAGTGCAGGCGCGGGGCTCCCTGGCCGGCGGCGAGTTCCGCTTTGGCACCGACCACCCGGTCTATGTCCGGCACGCACTGATGGTGATGCGGCGGCATACCCAGCAGTTTGAATGGCTGATCGACGCCCCAGGCGATTTTCAGGTGCGCCCCAGCGGCTGGCCCGAAACCCGCTATGAGGCCAAGGCCCGGGCGGTCTACGGGCACGAGGTGTGGTACTTTCGTTTTCGGCGAATTTAGGCGCGCAATTGCCTCTGGCCAGGGCGGCAGTGTGCGCGTCCTGCTTGATCAGACACCTCCCGGCATCGCCATGCCCGACTCAAGCGGATCGCCGCACAAAAATTTCGCTTCGGCGCTGCGCTGAAAAACTTTCTCGCACATCCACCAACGAATCTCTAGCAATCCAGTGGACAAAGCCACCGGAGTCGGACCGCCATGGATTTCGCGCATATCGATCTGGCCTATCTGCTGCCATTCATCGGGGTCGGCTTTGCTGCGCAGTTGGTCGATGGGGCGCTCGGCATGGCCTTTGGGGTGATTTCGAACACGTTGCTGGTGGCGTTTCTCGGCGTTCCCCCGGCTGTCGCCTCGCAGCGGGTTCATCTGGTGGAATGCTTTACCACTGCGACGTCCGGGGTCAGCCATCTGCTCCACGGCAATGTTGACAAACGGCTGTTCTTTCGCCTGCTGATCCCAGGCATGGTCGGCGGCGTTCTGGGAGCCTACATACTGACTTCGATCGATGGTGACGTGGTCAAGCCGTTTGTGCTGCTCTACCTGGCCGGCATCGGGATCTATATTCTGGCACGCGGCCTGCTCTACCCCCCCAAGATCAAGGAAGCCAAACTGATCGCCCCGCTTGGCCTGTTCGGCGGTTTCCTCGATGCCGTAGGCGGCGGCGGCTGGGGTCCAGTGGTGACATCGAACCTGCTGATCCAGGGCGCCGATCCGCGGCTGGTGGTCGGCACGGTCAGCACGGTTGAATTCTTTCTGACAATCACCGTTTCGGCGGCCTTCATCTATCACCTCGGCTTTGCCGATCTGGCTGGCCCAACCCTGGGCCTGCTGATTGGCGGTCTCGCTGCAGCTCCGCTCGGGGCCTGGGCAGCCAAGCACTTTCCGCCCAAGCAGATGCTTATTCTTGTCGGTATCGTCCTGACACTGACGAGTGGTTATGGCGTGTACCGAGCCTGGGGCTAGCTCACCCCACCACCCCAGCCGCCGCCAGCACCGCCAGCGTCAGGACATCGGGCGCAATCGCGGTCATCGGGATGATCTGGACCGGCTTTTCCATTCCGATCAACATCGGGCCGATGGTGGGGCTGCCGGCCAGTTCGCGCAGCAGTTTGGCCGAGATATTGGCCGATTGCAGCCCCGGCATCACCAGCACATTGGCGGGCGCAGTCAGGCGGCTGAACGGATAGTTGGCCATGACGGTGGGATTGAGCGCAGCATCGGGCGCAACCTCGCCCTCGTATTCGAAGCCAGGGTTTTCGGAATCGAGGATGGCAACCGCTTCGCGAATATTCTCAAGATAGCGCCCGGGCGGATTGCCAAAGGTGGAGTATGACAGGAACGCCACCCGCGGCTCGTGGCCCAGGCGCCGCGCGACTGCGGCGGTTTCGCGTGCGATCACCGCCAGTTCTTCGGCGCTGGGGCGCTCGTTGACCGTGGTATCGGCGAGGAATACGGTCGAATTCTTGCCGATCAGCAGATGGATCCCGAACGGCAGGCGGCCCTCACCCGGATCGAGCACCTGCCGCACTTCGCGCATGGTTTGCGCAAAGGTCCGGCTGATCCCGGTGACCATCGCATCGCCGACCCCGAGCTTGAGCAGTGCAGAGGCGAACACGTTACGGTCCTGGTTGACCATCCGCCGCACGTCACGCTCCATGAACCCGCGCCGCTGGAGCCGCTGATAGAGCATTTCGATCATCGCCGGGACATGGCTGCTGACCGCCGAATTCTCGATCTGGAAGCTGTCGGGGTGCTCTACTCCAAGCTCGGCAAGCTTGGCTCTGACCGCCTCGGTCCGTCCGACCAGGACCGGTTCGCCATAGCCAAATTCGCGGTATTGGATCGCCGCGCGCAGCACGATTTCGTTCTCGGCTTCGGCAAAGATCACCCGCTTGGGCTGGGCCATGACCTGCTCGTAGACCTGGGTCAGCACCGAAGTGGTCGGGTTGAGCCGCGATTTCAGGCTGTGGCGATAGGCGTCGAAGTCTTCGATCGGCTTTTGCGCCACACCTGAATCCATCGCCGCCTTGGCGACGGCGGAAGAAACAACTTCCATCAGCCTGGGATCGAACGGCGCGGGGATGATATAGTCTGGCCCGAAATGGTACTTCTGACCGTATGCCGCCGCGACCTCTTCGGGAACTTGCTGGCGTGCCAGTTCAGCGATGGCATTGGCAGCTGCGATCTTCATCTCCTCGTTGATCGCGGTCGCCCGCACATCTAGCGCGCCACGGAAGATGAACGGAAAGCCCAGCACATTGTTGACCTGGTTGGGGTAGTCGCTGCGCCCGGTCGCGACAATGCAATCAGGGCGCACCGCCTTGGCATCGGGTGGGGTAATTTCGGGATCAGGATTGGCCATCGCGAAGATGATCGGCTGTTTGGCCATCTTCCTGACCCATTCGGGTTTCAGCGCCCCGGCAGCCGACAGACCCAGAAAAATATCTGCGCCCTCCAATGCATCTTCCAGGCTGCGCGCGGTGGTATCGATGGCGTGGGCGCTTTTCCACTGGTCCATGCCGGATTCGCGCCCACGCCAGATTACGCCGGAACGGTCGCACACAGTCACGTTCTGATGCTTCACTCCCATCGACTTGAGCAGCGCGGTGCAGGCCAGCGCCGAAGCCCCGGCACCGTTGACGACCACTTTGACATCCTTGAACTCACGGCCGGTGAGGAAGCAGGCGTTGACCAGTCCGGCGGCGGCGATGATCGCGGTGCCGTGCTGATCATCGTGCATCACCGGGATCTTCATCCGATCGCGCAGCGCCTGCTCGATCACGAAGCATTCCGGGGCCTTGATATCCTCCAGGTTGATCCCGCCAAAGCTTGGCTCCATCATCGCGATGGCTTCGATCAGCGCGTCGGGATCTTCGCTGTTAAGCTCGATATCGATCGAATCGACATCGGCGAAGCGCTTGAACAGCACCGCCTTGCCTTCCATCACTGGTTTGGAAGCGAGCGCGCCAAGATTGCCCATGCCGAGGATCGCAGTGCCATTGGTGATCACTGCGACCAGGTTGCCCTTGGCGGTATATTCATAGGCATCGGCGGGATTGTCATAGATCGCCTGAACAGGGACCGC
>CALMBN010000242.1 GCA_937860195.1 uncultured Novosphingobium sp. | reverse complement strand
CGTCGACCAGCGATTCCTTGCAGCCATAGAGGTTGTCGAACTTCGACTTGGTGACGCTGTCATTCACATTGATCGCCGGGAACGGCAGCTTGCCGTCCTTGGCGATCTGATAGAGCCGGTGGACCCCGGTGGTGGTCTCTTCCGACACGCCCTTGATGTGCGCGACCGACATCGTCAGGTAGCCCGGTTTCGCCTTGAGAAACGCCTTCAATGCCCGGACAAACTCGATTTCCTCGGCATTGCTCGGCTCGAACAGGTCTTCGCCCGCCTCAACCCGCGCACCCCACAGAGCGAACATGGTAGCATCACCACCATCGTCGAGGATCATGTTGGCAGTGCGGCCAGCCCCGTCATCCCAATCAAAGATGGAACCGACATAGTCCCAGTATTCGGCCAGGCTTTCACCCTTGATCGCGAAAACCGGGATCCCGGCTGCGGCGATCGCGGCGGCGGCGTGGTCTTGCGTCGAGAAGATGTTGCAGGTGGCCCAGCGGACTTCGGCACCGAGCGCAGTCAAGGTTTCGATCAGCACCGCAGTCTGAATCGTCATATGCAATGACCCGGTGATCCGCGCGCCTTTTAGCGGTTGGCTCGGACCGAATTCCCGCCGCAGCGCCATCAGGCCCGGCATTTCGGTTTCAGCGATCTTGATTTCAGCACGGCCAAAGTCGGCAAGCCCGATGTCGGCGATCACATAGTCATTGGCCACGGCGGGCTGCTCCTGTCTTGTCAATAAACAGCGCCGCCATCGTATCAGGCAACGCCAAACCGGAGCCGCCCTTAGCCGCTTGCCTGCGATGAGGCAAATATAACGATATCTTTATATGAGGCCGAAGGAGCGAGCACCCAATTGCAGCCCGGTGTGGTCTGCCCGCTCCTTCAGTGTCTGATGCAGTCCTGCCCCCAAGACTTGCCCGCCGAACGCAATTGAAGCTCTAGCGCAGCCAGGCCAGGCGCCGCGGACCGCTGTCGAGCACTTCATCCGCCGCTGCCACAAGTGGTTCGACCCCGCGCATCTGGGCCAGCGAACCAGCAACCTGCTTCAGCTGACCACAGCTCAGCCAGGGATGCCCCTGGCCATACTGGTTGGCCATTTGCACACTCAACTTGTCGAGCGCACGGTTGGCTCCGACTGCGCCATAGCGCTTGGCATAGTCTGCCTTCAGTGTTCTGCTGGCTGCGTTAAGCGTACCAAGGTGCGCGGTGGTGAACCGGCCATACTCGGCGTTGAAATTGTCCTTCGTGGTCCGGCAGCGCAGCCCGGTCACCATCAGCATGATATCGAGCCGGCGCAGCTTTTCAGCCTGGCCCATGCCGGGGACGCTCGAACTGACCCCCGGAACGGCCAAAACCGGAACGGATAATAGCATCGATGCCGCGGCGATGCTGGCCGCGACCCCTTTGACGAATCTCATGTGTAGTCTCCCGACGGGCTGGTCCCCGCAGCACCCAAGATCGCGCATTGTGTTTACTCATTCTACAAGCGGCGCGGTAAAGCAAAAATTAAGCATGGTCGCTGCGCCTTGCCCCGCAGTCTCGTGCGACTATATGAGGCGAGAGACAGTTCCCTTCCAACCTCAGGAGAATGACAATGACGATCGCAGTCGGCGATAAGCTGCCCGATGTGAAGCTGGTCAAAGCGACCGATGCCGGGCCCGAGGCGGTGCAAAGCGCCGACTACTTTGCGGGCAAGCGGGTTGCGCTGTTTTCGGTTCCTGGTGCTTTCACGCCGACCTGCTCGGCCAAACATTTGCCAGGCTTCGTTGATCACGCCGCTGACCTCAAAGCGAAGGGAATCGACGAGATCGTCGGCACTGCAGTCAACGACCCATTCGTGATGGGAGCCTGGAACAAAGCCTCAGGATCAGGCGACATCACCATGCTGGCTGACGGCAACGGCGATTTCGCCGAAGCACTGGGCCTGACCATGGACGGCAGCGCGTTTGGCCTTGGCAAGCGCGGTCAGCGGTTCTCGATGGTGATCAACGACGGCATTGTCGAACAACTCCACGTCGAAGGTCCGGGCGAATTCAAGGTCAGTTCGGCAGAATATCTGATCGAGCAGCTTTAAGTCATGTTCTGGGGCCAGCTGGCGATCAAAGCGCTTGTATCGGGCGTGCTGATCGCTGCGGCCTCTGAAGTTGCCCGCCGCAGCCCAGGCTGGGGCGGGCTGATTGCCAGTCTGCCGCTGGTTTCGACCCTCGCAATGGTCTGGTTGTGGCGCGATACCGGCGATACTGCGCGGGTTGCTGATATGGCGCTTTCATCAAGCCTCTATGTGGCGGCCTCGCTCCCGGCGTTTGTCCTGTTGGCGGTGTTGTTGCGCAAGGGCATCACCTTCCCACTGGCAATGACGGCATTCGCGATCTGCGGCTGGCTGGGCTATCGGCTCATGCAAATCGGCGGTGCGCGGTTCGGCTGGCCGGTTTAGGAATCAGGTATCGCATAGGTCACCGTCGCCTGCCCAACTGGCCGCGTGCGATCATCCTGCCACAACAGCACGTCAACCGTCGCCAATCGCCGCCCAAGCCTGAGCAGCTTCGCCTCGGCGAAAAACCGAGCGAGCTTGACCCCGCGCAGAAACGAGTAATTGAGGTTGCTGGTTACCGCCATTGCGACCGGGCCGATGTGTGCCAGGATAACCGCATAGGCCGCGTGATCGGCCAGGCCCATTTGAGTTGGCCCGGAGACCAGGTTGCCGGGGCGCTGATTGGCTGCCACCGGATCGAGTGCGATCAGGACCCGGCCCGCATCCAGTTCAAGCAGAGTTGTTGGTTGCTCGCGGCCGGGGAACGCCTGAGCAAAGAATGCCTCAAGTTCGGCAATCGCCATCACTGGCTGGAGCGAGCCGGCCACGATCAGTACCCCATCAAGCTGAGCACTTCCTTGCGGCTGCGGTGGTCGTCAAGGAAGCAGCCCATCAGGCGGCTGGTGACCATGCCGACCCCGGGGGTCTTGACCCCGCGCCCGGTCATGCAGCCGTGCTGCGCCTCGATCACCACGGCGACACCGTGCGGTTTCAAGTTGTCCCAGATGCATTGCGCGACTTCGGCGGTAAGCCGCTCCTGAATTTGCAGCCGCCGGGCATAGGCGTGGAGCACCCGGGCCAGCTTGGATATGCCGACCACGCTCTGGCTTGGCATATAGGCAATCGCAGCCTTGCCCGTAATCGGGGCCATATGGTGTTCACAGTGCGACTGGAACGGGATGTCTTTCAACAGCACCAGTTCGTTATAACCGCCAACCTCGGCAAACTGGCGTGAGAGGTGATAGGCCGGGTCTTCGCTGTAACCTTCGCAGTATTCCTTCCACGCCCGCGCCACACGCGCAGGCGTATCGACCAGCCCTTCGCGGGTCGGATCATCGCCTGACCAGCGGATCAGAGTGCGGATTGCTTCCTGCACGTCGGCCGGGACAGGCAGCTTGGCCTTCGGCTCATCACCATGCACGTCGGAGCCCATCACATCTTTCTCCCTCAACCCGGTTTCCGCAGAAAGCCGCCGCGCCGGAACAGGCCGTGCTTGCTGCTGAACGGTTCGAACAATTCCTCGGGCCGTTCGGGATCGAACAACGCGTTGTCGGCCACCGCTTTCTCTGCATCGGTCAGCGGACGCAAGTTAAAAGGATCGAGTTGCTTCCTGTCCCTTGGGGCAGTCTCGATCAACCGGATCATCGAGCCATGGTCCGCCAAAGCCCAGGCAACGGCGGCACGGTCCATCCCGCAATGCTCGGCCAGCAGCGCGATCCGCAGGCGCGCAATCGGCTCGCGGGCGTGATCGTTTCCGGGCCGCGCGGCATCGATGAACAGGTCACACTCGCTGTCGAGCCCCATCGACCGGTTGTTCATATTGGCCGAGCCGATCCGGACAATCTCATCATCGACGATCATGGTCTTGGAATGGATGTAGATC
>CALMBN010000241.1 GCA_937860195.1 uncultured Novosphingobium sp. | reverse complement strand
ATCTGGCGCGGCACGCCTGCGCGGCACACCACTGAAGAGCTCTCAGGCAAGGAACCGGTGATCGCCAAACCCCGGCCAGAGAACATTCCTTCGGTTTCCATCGCCAAGCCGGTCGGTTGGTCCAAGGGCGAAGCGCCGGTCGCGGCCAAAGGCTTGGAGGTAAAGCGGTTCGCTGAAGGGCTCGATCATCCGCGCGTCATTTATACGCTGCCGAATGGCGATGTGGTGGTGGCCGAAGCGGAATCGCCCAGTTCCGGCACGGGCGGCGGGCTCACCGGCTGGATTGCCAGGAAACTGATGGAGCGCGCCGGATCGGGCGGCGAATCGCCTGACCGCCTGGTGCTGCTGCGCGATGGCGATGGCGATGGCGCGGCCGAGCAGCGCTTTACCCTGATCGAAGGCAAACACCTTGCCTCGCCATCGGGAATCGGCTGGGCCGACGATGAACTCTATGTCGCCAATCACGATGCGGTGATCGTGTTCGATTACAAGCTGGGCGAAACCGCGATCGCCGGCGAACCCCGCAAGGTGATGGACCTGCCTGCTGCCGGGAACCACTGGATGCGCAATCTGGTGCTGAGCCCTGATGGCAACCGGCTATACGTCGCGGTCGGCTCGTCGTCGAACATTGCCGAAAACGGGATGGAACTTGAAAAGGGCCGCGCCGTGATCTGGGAAAAGGATCTGACCAAGGACGGCTATCCGCGCCAGTTCGCCAGCGGGATGCGCAATCCGAACGGGCTGGCATGGAATCCGTCGAGCGGTGAGTTGTGGACCACGGTCAACGAGCGCGATCAGCTTGGCCCCGATCTGGTGCCCGATTACCTGACCAATGTGCCGCTCGGCGCACACTATGGCTGGCCGTGGCTTTATTGGAAGACCTATGACGACAACCGGGTCAAATGGGCCGCGCCTGAATATATCGACGACTATGTCCGCAAGCCCGAATATGCACTGGGGGCGCACACTGCGCCGCTCGGGCTGGCTTTTGTCACCGGCGGCGAGCTGCTGGGCCCGGCTTTTGCAAATGGGGCAATCGTGGCCCGCCATGGCTCGTGGAACCGCAAACCGGCGGCGGGCTATGACGTGGTGTTCGTGCCCTTCGATGCCAACGGCAACCCGCTGGGCAAGCCGATCCCGCTGCTGACCGGGTTCCTGACCGGCGATGGCACCACCCGTGGTCGCCCAACCTGGGTTGCTTTCGCCAAGGGCGGGGCCTTGCTGGTCAGCGACGATACCGCCGGGATCGTCTGGCGGGTCACCGCCCCAGGCGCGGCCCCGAACCCGGCAGTCAAGCCAGTCGTGGTCGGACGGATGCCGCCGCGCCGCCAGCTTGATGGAGATCCGGGCCGGATGCAGGGAGCGTTCAAGCCTGACGGTAAGGCGAAGCAATAGAGGCTAGAGGAATGTTCCTGACCGCCCGGCCAATTCGGTGACGAACTGCCATGCGACCCGGCCCGACCTCGCGCCACGGCGTTTGGACCATTCGAGCGCCGCTCCCTCGTTCCAGATGAGTCCGTATTCGGTGCAATAGCCGCCGACGATCGCCAGGTAATCATCCTGGCTGCACGTGTGGAAGCCGATCGAAAGTCCAAACCGGTCGGCCAGGGCCAGCCGATCATCAACCGAATCGCGCGGGTTGATCGGGTCATCCTGCTCGCTGAGATGCCGCGGCACGATGCTGCGGCGGTTGCTGGTAACTGCGATCCGGACGTTGCCGGGGCGAGCCTCGATCCCGCCTTCGAGCCACGAACGCAAGGCGCGCGGGCCAGTGCTGTCGTGATCCTCAAAGCCGAGGTCATCGATGAAAACGAGGAACTGGCGCGGCTGTTTGCCCAGATCAGCAAACAGGTCGGGCAGTGTTCCGAGCGACTCAGGTGCGACCTGAACCAGCGCGATCCGGCCTGGCTCGGCATCCTGCGATGCAAGCACCGCCGCACGAAGCAGCGCGGATTTGCCCATTCCGCGTGCGCCCCACAGCAGCATGTCGTGCGCGGCGTGGCCCATGGCGAGCCGCGCGACATTGCGGGTGACGACTTCTTTTTGCGCGTCGATCCCCTTCAGCAACGCAAGCGGAGCGGCGACCAGCCTGGCGACCGGGCGAGCAGCGCCGTGCCAGACATAGGCCGGGGCAGCGGCCCAGTCGGCCGGCTTGGAAGGGGCGGGGGCCAACCGCTCCAGCGCAGCGGCAATCCGGGCGAGGTCGTCACTCATCCGGCCAGTGCCTCGGCATCGAGTGCATAGATCAAACCCGCCCCGGCCACGGCCGAAGCCTTCAGTCCGCACGCCTCGGCCGCGATGTGCGCGGCAAAATAGTGCGCGACCACACGCTTGGCTTCGCCCCCGGCTCCATCACGGGCCTGGCGTTGCAGTTGCCAGCCGGCGACCGCGACGGCAGCCATGGTACAGAACGGGACTGACCCCGCAAGCTTGTCATCGAGGCTCGCCCCGCCCATCATCCATCGCGTGATTTCGCTGCAATCCTGTGCCAAGGCCCGCACATCCGGCGCGTCGTCGCAATCGGCGGCGATCTCTGCGAACAATCCCGTCAAAACGCCACCTTGCTCATAGCCGAGTTTGCGGGTGACCAGATCGGCGGCCTGAATGCCATTGGTGCCTTCGTAGATCGGCGCAATCCGCGCATCGCGGTAATGCTGGGCCGCGCCGGTTTCTTCGATGAAGCCCATCCCGCCATGGACCTGCACGCCCAGGCTGGCCACTTCGCAGCCGACATCAGTGCCCCAGGCCTTGAGCATCGGTACCAGACAATCGGCCCGTTGCTGCGCGCCGTCGATCCCCAGCGCGCCGCGATCGACCTGCCCGGCGGTGAAATACAGCAGCGCTCGCGCGGCTTCGGTCAGCGCCCGCATCCTGAGCAGCATCCGCCGCACATCGGGGTGTTCGATGATCGCGGCGGGTTGCCGGTCGCGCACGCCTTGCACGCGGTCTCGCGCATAGTGGCGGGCCGCTTGCCATGCCCGCTCAGCGATTTGAACGCCCTGGCTGCCGACATTGATCCGGGCCGAGTTCATCATCGTGAACATTGCTTTCAGGCCTTCATTCTCGTGCCCGACCAGCTCGCCGATGCAAGCGTCGTTGTCACCAAAGCTCATCACGCAGGTGGGTGAGGCGTGAATTCCCAGCTTGTGCTCAAGGCTGACGCAGCGCAGGTCGTTGCGGCCTCCGAGCGAACCATCAGCGTGCACCAGGAATTTGGGCACGACGAACAGGCTGATCCCCCGGCTGCCGGCCGGCGCGCCCGGGGTGCGGGCCAGCACCAGATGGATCACATTGCTGGCCAGCTCGTGCTCGCCCCAGGTGATGAAGATCTTGGTGCCCTTGATCGCCCAGGTTCCGTCACCGCGCGGAGTGGCACCGGTGCGCAACGCGCCGACATCGGACCCGGCCTGCGGTTCGGTCAAGTTCATCGTGCCGGTCCATTCGCCGCTGATCAACTTGGCGAGATAGGTTGCCTTTTGGGCATCGCTGCCGTGGTGTGCCAGGGCCTCGATCGTGCCGACGGTGAGCATCGGCAGCAGGCTGAAGGCCATGTTGGCCGAGCCAAGATTCTCGAGCACATTGACTGAGAGCGCAAAGGGCAAGTCCTGGCCGCCAAACGCCGCGTCACCGGACACTGCATTCCAGCCTTGCGCGACATAGGCTTGGTAGGCTTCGGCAAATCCGGCAGGTAGAGTGACTTTGCCATCGGTCAGCCTGGCCCCTTCAAGATCGCCGATCCGGTTGAGCGGAGCGAATTCGCCCGCTGCGAACTGGCCGATCCCGTCGACGATTGCTGCGACCATGTCCGGACTGGCCGCGGCAAAGCGATCATACGTGGCCAGTTCCTCGATCCCGGCATTGATCCTGATCGCCAGAACCTGGTCTGCGGTGGCGGGCGAAAAGTTCATGGCGCTTTTCCTTGGCTTTGATCGTTACCGCCTATAGCGGGAGAGCATGACGGGCAAGCCGAGGATCATGCGTGCGGATGATGCGGGGATTGCCGCTGCGGCCCGGCTGCTGCTGTCCGGCGGGCTGGTGGCGGTGCCAACCGAGACCGTCTATGGCCTCGCTGCGCGGGCCGACAGCATCGATGCCGTAGCGGCAATCTATCGCGCCAAGGGGCGGCCTGATTTCAATCCGCTGATTGTCCATGTGCCTGATCTGGCGCGCGCCGAGGATATCGCCCAGTTTGACGAGCGAGCACGCAAACTGGCTTCGCAGTTCTGGCCGGGCGCGCTGACGTTGGTCTTGCCGCTGAAGAAGGCAGCGCGAATCACCCCGGCGGTGACAGCGGGACTGCCGACGATTGCGCTGCGTTGCCCGGCTCATCCAGCGATGCGCGCGGTCTTGCAGACCTTGGGCCTGCCGCTCGCCGCACCATCGGCCAACCGCTCTGGCGGGGTTAGCCCGACCACAGCGCAGCATGTCCTTTTATCGTTAGGTCAGGCAGTCGATCTGGTGCTCGATGGCGGGGCCTGCGCGGCAGGGATCGAGAGCACGATTGTCGCGCTCCGGCCAGGCGGCTGGCAGGTGCTGCGACTCGGGCCGGTGACAGAAGCCCAGATTTCCGCAGCGCTTGGGCCGCCGCTTGACGGCAAGGCGGACGGCAAGATCGAAGCGCCCGGGCAACTCGCCAGCCACTATTCGCCCGGAAAACCGATCCGGCTGAATGCCGAAGCAGCGGCGGCTGGCGAGTTCCTGATCGGATTTGGTGCCGTGGATGGGGCAGTGAATCTGTCACCCGCCGGCGATCTGGCCGAGGCGGCCGCGCGCCTTTACGCCTGCTTGCATCTCGCGGCCGCTGCGGCCGAATCTCGAATCGCCGTGGCACCGATTCCTTCGGCGGGAATCGGTGCCGCGATCAATGACCGGCTAAGGCGCGCAGCTGTTTAGGAATTTGGCGCTTCGGTCGCGTCCTTGTCCTTTTGCTGGACCGGGGTTTCGCAAACCAGCTTGCCTGAACCCATCGAGCTGACAGTGCAGCGGGCGCGGCCCTTTACCGTGACATCGCCCGAACCCATGATACTGGCTTCAACATCGCCGTCAGAAGCAAAAGTGGCACTGCCCGATCCTGCGATGGAAACGTCGGCCTTGTCGGTTTTCAATGCATCCATCTGGGCCGATCCGCTGCCGGCGATGGTCATGTCGAGCATTTTGACGTTGCCCGCTGCGCGAAAATTGCCCGATCCGGCAATCGTCAGGTCGAGCGATTCGCCCGACACTGCGGTGCTTTCGATCGTGCCGGAACCGGCCACCGTGACATTGGCTTTGCTGGCGAGATTTGCGGTGGTGATCTTGCCTGATCCAGCCATTACCACTTCCCTGGGAGCCGGCATGGTGACGTTGATAATTGCGACCTTGCCGCCGTTCCCAAACATCTTGTCCTTGCGGTGGATTGCCAGGCTGCCATCCTTGAGGCTGAAGCGGAGCTGGTCTTTTGCTTCCTGATCGCCCTCAACCGTGATCGCCAGCTTGTCACCAGTGGTGACGCGGACCTCATCGGGGCCAGCCAGAACAAGCTCATCGGGCGCGGTGCCTGACAGATCGAGTTCGGCCAGCGGCTTGCCCTCTTCGCCGTTGATGCTGATCTTGGCACCGTCACAGCCCGCGAGGCTGGCCGCCAGCGCGACTGCGATGATCGGGCCCATGGCCTTGGCGAAATTGCCGAACCTGAACTTCATGGCGTTTCTCCTGTTATCCGTATTGCTGACATAATACAGCATGGCGGATGTTTCAAGAGCCCATTGCAAAAGGGCCGCCCCGGCGGGACGGCCCTTCAAAATCTGCCAGGCGGAGCTTAAGCTGGAACGGCTGCTTCCGCGTAGTATTTTGGCGCATGTTCGTTGAGAATCGCAAGGATCTTCTTGAGCGCGGTCGGCTCGTCGGTCTTTTCCATCGCAGCCAGTTCGCGGGCCAGTCGCGAGGAGGCGGCTTCGAAGATCTGCCGCTCGGAATAGCTTTGCTCAGGCTGATCGTCGGCCCGGAACAGGTCGCGGGTCACTTCGGCGATCGAAACCAGATCGCCAGAATTGATCTTCGCTTCGTATTCCTGGGCGCGGCGCGACCACATCGTGCGCTTGACCTTGGGCTTGCCGGTCAACGTGGCGAGGGCTTCGCGCAGGGTCTTGTCGCTTGATAGTTTGCGCATCCCGATCGCTTCGACCTTGTTGGTCGGCACCCGCAGGGTCATGCGTTCTTTTTCGAACCGGAGCACGTAGAGCTCGAGCGTCATCCCGGCGATTTCCTGCTCTTGCAGTTCAATTACCCGGCCGACCCCGTGCTTGGGATAGACAACGTAGTCACCAACGTCGAAGGCGTGGGCCTTGACCACCATGTAACAGTCCTTTCAATCGCGGGATCGGATTGCGGTCGTTCGGTAGCGCCACGGGCATGGGATTCGTCCCGGCCCGATGCTTCCATCAACCGCCTATGCGTCCCACCTTTCACGAATTGCAGCGGTCGCCTGAGGGCAAGCCTCTCCGCTGTCGCGCTATTATATAGCACAACTGTAACATTATTACCAGAGGCGAGAATCGCGCTGCAAGAGCGCGACTGTTTCAGTGCTGGACGGATGCCCGGACGATCCGGATCAATCCCCGTCGCCGGGCTCGGCCGAGAAGAACTTTTCGAACTTGCCGTCTTCGCCCTTGTGCTCGTCGGCCTCGGCCGGTGGTTCTTTCTTGGTGGTAATGTTGGGCCATTCGGCAGAGAATTTGGTGTTGAGCTCGAGCCACTGCTCCAGCCCGCTTTCGGTATCGGGTAGGATTGCTTCGGCCGGGCACTCTGGCTCACACACCCCGCAATCGATGCATTCGCTGGGGTTGATCACCAGCATGTTCTCACCCTCATAGAAGCAATCTACCGGGCAGACCTCGACGCAGTCGGTGTACTTGCATTTGATGCAGGCGTCGGTGACGACATAGGTCATGGCGGTAAAGTCCCCTCAGGCGCGTTGTTCTCCCTCGCTGCTATGGGATTTTCACGCACTCCGTCAAGCACCCGATAGCATGATTGCGCTTCGGCGGGTGGGCCGCGCCGGACGGGCACGGCGATCAACTCGATGACCAGCGCCCCATGAGGCAAGGGCAGGACCAGCACGTCCCCTGTTTCAGCTGCCTGTGCAGCGCGCTCAACCCGCTTGCCGTTAAGCCGGATCTGGCAAGCCCCAACCAGTGCCTGCGCCGCCCCGCGGGACTTGGTCAGGCGCAGAAACCAGAGCAGCTTGTCGATGCGCACTACCGGACCAGCCCAGCCAAGGCAGCAAATGCGCTGCCAGCGGGCGGCGGCAGCAGGGGCGCCATCCGGACCGATTGTTCGCGCGGCGACGGTCGCCAGCGCCAGAGCGGGGGACGAGGCGGGCCGAAAGCACCGGCGGGCAAAGGGCGCGGCACGGCGGCAGAAAATCCGGCCAGCCGCAGCAGTTGTGCAAAGCCCGCCGTCGCCAAACCGGTCGAAATTGCGAGTGCCGGATCAATGACGAACGGCCTGCCTTTGGCTGCAACCCGCGCGTCATGGGTCAGGCGCAGAAGTTTCTCTGCCAGATCGAGGCGCAAGGCTTGTTTGCCGAGCGGGCGATAGCCTGGCGGAGCAGCAACTTTGTCCGGTGTTGCGACTACCGGCGGCATCCCCGGTACCGGAGTGGGCAAAGCGATACTTCTTGCTGCCAGCAGAGTGTGCCAGGCAGTCAGCGCGGCGGGCTTGAGCAGTTCTGGCACGAACAGATCAAGCGCGCCAACCCTGACTCCCAATTTGCGCAACCGGTCACGCTGCTCCGGAGTGAGCCGGTCGAGCCCCGAACCGGCCCGTTCAAGCAGCCCGCCCGCTTCGGCCAGCCGGATCAGCAGTGCGCGCAGATCCGGCCCCGCAGCCTCGGCCAGCGCGGCCTGCTCGATCTTTCGCAGCGGCGCGAGCGCGGACAAGGCCTGCTCAAGCCAGCCTTCGAGCCCCACGCGCAGACGCTTGCGTAAATCGGCGGACAGTCCGTCAAGCGTGGCATCCAGCGCGATCCGGGGATTGAGCACCCCGCGCCCCGAATCGAGCCGTGCAATCGGTTCGCCATCCCAAATGAGTTGCGGCCCTTTAAGCGAAATTGCCGCTGGCCGCGCCGCCAGGTCGCCCAAAAGCGCTTCGGCTTGCTTGCTGCGCAGTGTGGGCAGATGCCGCTCGGCTGCCGCGAGCAACAGCTTGCGGTCGGCCAGCCGGACTTGCGGATCAACCCGGAACCGGAACCCCGCCAGATGTCCGATGGCCTCACCATCGACCAGCACTTCGTCGCCCGCCAGCCTGACCGGCAGCAATGCTGAATCCGGCCCGAGTTTCTTCATCAGGACAGAGGTCCGGCGACTGACAAACCGTTCGGTCAATCGGCCATGAAGCGCATCGGACAGGCGGGCCTCCACAGCTCTTGCCCGCGCTGCCATTTCGTCCCTCGCCAGCACCCAGTCGGGCCGCTGCGTGACATAGGACCAGGTCCGGATCGCCGCAATTCGCATTTGCAGAGTGTCGATATCGCCAGCTGGATTATCGAGTTCAGCGATTGCCCGCGCCACAAAGTCCCCGCCCAGTTGGCCCCGGCGCAGGTCCTCCCAGAGCCGTGAAACAAAGCGGCTGTGGGTTTCGGCGCCGTGCTGGCGGAAATCGGGAAGCGAGCAAACCTCGCGAAAGCGCCGGACCTGCGCCTCACTGCGCACTGAGGCGGCAATGTCCGGTTCTTCAGACAAGCGGCGCAGCACGGCCAGATCGATCGCTTCGGGTGCAGGGGCCAGACCGTCACGCTCGGGCGGGCGCGACAGGTCGGAGATCAGCGCGGCCAGACTGCTGCAATCGGGCTCGGCCTCACGCCAGAACAGTTTGGTCAGCGGGGGAAAGCGATGTTCCTCAATCGCGTAGACCTCCTCGGCGGCAAATTCAGAATCGTGACTGCCGCTGCCGGACAGCGTTCCAAAGGTTCCATCGCGCTGGTGCCTTCCCGCGCGCCCGGCGATCTGGGCCATTTCGCTGGTGGTCAGCCGCCGCTGGCGCTGACCGTCAAATTTGCTGAGTCCGGCAAAGGCAACGTGATCGATGTCGAGATTGAGCCCCATCCCGATTGCGTCAGTCGCAACGAGGTAATCAACCTCGCCATTCTGGTATAGAGATACCTGCTTGTTGCGGGTTTCGGGCGAAAGCGCGCCCATCACGACTGCTGCTCCGCCGCGAAACCGCCGCAGCATCTCTGCTACTGCATAGACTTGCTCGGCGCTGAATGCGACGATTGCACTGCGCGGCGGAATCCGGCTCAGTTTTCTGGCTCCGGCATGGCTCAGTGTCGAAAAGCGCGGGCGGCTGACAATTTCTGCCCTGGGCAGCAATGAGCGCACCAGTGGCTCGACCGTGGCTGATCCCAGCAGCATCGTTTCCTCGCGCCCCCTTGCGTGAAGCATCCGGTCAGTGAAAACGTGCCCGCGTTCGCGGTCTGCGCCCAGCTGGATTTCATCGACCGCCACGAAAGCGAGATCGGCCCCGACCGGCATGGCTTCCGCGGTGCAGAGCAGCCAGCGCGCGTTCCTGGGCTCGATCCGTTCTTCCCCGGTGATCAGCGCAACCTGATCCGCGCCCTTCATGGCGCAAACCTTGTCATAGACCTCGCGGGCCAGCAGCCGCAGCGGAAAGCCGATCATGCCGGATGAATGCGCGCAGAGCCGCTCGATCGCGAGGTGGGTCTTGCCGGTGTTGGTCGGACCGAGCACAGCTTTGAGGCGTGACGCGGAGTCCGGACTGCGCGTGTTCATGGTAAGGCCGATGTGCCAAGCCCGCTTGCTTGCCGCAAGGCAAAGTCGACAAAATCCCCCGGTTCTTAGGTGAAGATTAACCATGCCCAGTGCAGGGAAGGTGCGGAGATGCAATGCACTGGGGACCCGCCTTGTTAAAGCCGCGCGAATCTGCGCCATGCCAGCGCGGCGGAGCGGCGGTTGTCGCGGCTCAAGGCGGCCCTTCCGCAAACGGACTCATCAGACTGTGGCACGATCGGGACGCGTTGCTCGCCCAGCTCGAAACGCTCGATTGGACCCCCGATCTGGCCGACCAGATCGGCAGCGCTCGCTGGTTTCGCGGGCTTGGCACGCTTGTCGGACTGACGCTGACCGCCTTGGCTTTCTGGCCGCACAGTGATGCGGTGGCCGCCGCTCCAACCATGCCGCTCGATACCGGGGCGCGCGATGAATTCCGCAGCCAGATGATCCTGCCGCTCGCGCTTGGCGGCGATAGTGGCCGGCGGATGGGTTCGACCGAGGCGGTCACGCCACTTGCCGCAGCACCTGAACGCACCAGTCTCCAACTGACAGCAACGCTGGCGCAGGGCGACAGCTTCACCCGGATGCTGATGCGCGCCGGTGTCAGCGATGCCGATGCCGGAGCGGCGACCGCGCTGATTGCCGGGGCGGTGCAGGTTGGGCTCATACCCTCGGGAACGCAGGTCGACCTGCGCCTGGGTACGCCCACCTCCGATGGCGGGCGCAGTCTGGAACATCTCGGTCTCAGAGCCCGGTTTGATCTCGATCTGACCCTATCGCGGGTCAATGGCAGTCTGGCCGTCATCCAGCATCCGATTGCAGTCGATACCACTCCCTTGCGGATTCGCGGCGTTGTCGGCTCCGGGCTTTACCGTTCGGCGCGCGCTGCGGGAGTGCCGATTGAAGCAATTCAGCAGTATCTCCAGACACTCGATCAGCACATGAGCCTCGACACCGCGATCGAGCCGGGTGACACCTTTGATATTATTGTTTCCTATCGCCGTTCCTCCAATGGCGAGGCCGAAGTCGGCGATCTGCTGTTTGCGGGTCTTGAGCATGATGGCCGTCCCAAGGCCCAGTTGCTGCGCTGGGGCCAGGACGGCCAGTTCTTCGAAGCATCGGGCATGGGTGCGCAGCGTACTGGCCTGCTCATGCCCGTCTATGGTGGACGGGTCACGTCCAACTTCGGTGCGCGCCGCCACCCGGTGCTTGGCTATACCCGGATGCACGCCGGGATTGACTTCGGCGCGCCTTATGGGGCGGCGATCTATGCGGTTGGCGATGCCCGGGTAAGCTATTCCGGCTGGCACGGCGGCCACGGCAACTATGTGAAGCTCGACCATGGCGGCGGTTATGCCACCGCCTATGCCCATATGAGCCGGATCGCGGTGCCGAGCGGTACGCGGGTGCAGGCCGGACAAGTGATCGGCTATGTCGGCTCCACCGGGCTCTCGACCGGACCCCACCTCCACTATGAGCTGTATCAGAACGGCCGCGTGGTGAATCCGCTTTCGGTGCGGTTCACTGTCAGCAATCAGGTCGATTCGAAACAGCTTGAGGCTTTCAAGGCGCGGATGGCGCAATTGAAGGCGGTGAGCCCCGGTGTGGCGATGACCAGCCTTGGCCCCCGTCAGGCGACCATGACCCAGACCCCCCGCCGCGAGATCGATCGACTCAAGAGTTGAGGTGCGGCGCGGCGAGCCCTATGACTGCACAATGACAACATTTCCCCGCACCCGCCTGCGCCGCACCCGCTCAACCGCCTGGAGCAGGGCGCTGTATCGCGAGACGATACTCACGCCGGCTGATCTGATCTGGCCGCTGTTCGTGACCTCAGGCAAAGCAGTGGAAGAGCCGATCGGTTCGCTCCCCGGGGTGTCGCGCTGGTCGGTCGATCTGATCGCTCAGCGGGCCAAAGAGGCGATGGCGCTTGGGATTCCGTGCCTGGCACTGTTTCCGAACACCCCAGCTGGGCTGCGCACCGAGGATGGTCAGGAAGCGCTTGATCCTGACAACCTGATGTGCCGGGCGATCAAAGCGATCAGGGATGCCTGCGGAGACCAGATTGGAGTGCTGACCGATGTCGCGCTCGATCCCTATACCAGCCACGGGCAAGACGGTCTGGTCGATGGCCACGGCTATGTCCGCAACGATGCGACGGTTGACGTGCTGGTCGGGCAGAGCCTCAATCAAGCTGCTGCCGGGGCCGATATCATTGCACCAAGTGACATGATGGACGGCCGGATCGGCGCGATCCGTGATGCGCTGGAACAAGGCGGCCACACCAACGTCCAGATCATGTCTTACGCCGCAAAATACGCGTCGGCCTTTTATGGACCGTTTCGGGATGCGGTGGGCAGCAAGGGTTTGCTCAAGGGCGACAAGAAGACCTACCAGATGGACCCGGCCAACACCGAAGAGGCCTTGCGCGAGGTTGCGCTTGATCTGGCCGAAGGCGCGGACAGCGTGATGGTCAAGCCCGGCCTGCCCTATCTCGATATCGTGCGGAGGGTCAAAGAGGCCTTCGAGGTTCCGGTATTCGCTTACCAGGTCAGCGGCGAATACGCGATGATCGAACACGCCGCGGCGGCTGGCGCGGGGGACCGCGATGCCTTGGTGCTCGAAACCCTGCTGGCGTTCAAGCGCGCGGGTTGTTCGGGCGTGCTGACCTATCACGCGGCCCACGCGGCGCGGCTGCTGGGGGCGTGATCCAGACCGAGCGGCTGATCCTGCGCGCGCCGGAACCGGGCGATCTTGATTGGCAGCTTGAGTGGCTCAATACCCTGGCGGTGATGCAGCATCTGGGCGGATTGCGGACCCCCGCCGAAGTTGCAGCCGGTTTCGCGCGCAACGTGGCAGCCGTGGCAAAGGGCGAGCCGGCCTTCTGGACGGTCGCGCTCCGTGATGGCGGCACGATCATCGGCAAATGCGGGTTGAGCCGGATCGAGGAAAAGTTTGCTCCGCCACCAATCAGGGGCGGCGTTCAGGTTGGCTGGTCACTGGCCGAACCGTTCTGGGGCCAGGGCTTTGCCAGCGAAGCGGCCCGGGCCGCGCTGGTGCATGAATTCAAGACCAATGACGAGCCCGAGATCTGGGCTCAGACCAGCGACTCGAACACCGCCTCGACCCGGCTCATGGCGCGGCTGGGCCTGCGCTGCTGCCCGGACCTGAGCTATTTCGATCCCGACTATCCCCCTGCCGACAATCCGACTATCGTTTACCGGATCGGGCGAGAGGATTGGGCGGCGCGGGCATGACTGGAATCCGGATCGAAACCGAGCGGCTGGTGCTGCGCGATTGGCGCGAGGCCGACACTGCGCCGTTCCATGCGATTTGTAGCGATCCGGTGGTGATGGCGACACTCGGTCCGCTGATGAGCCGCGCGCAGGTTGCAACGCGACTGGCGCAGATGCAGGCCATGCAGACCGAGCTGGGGCACTGCTTCTGGGCGCTTGAACGGCAGAGCGATGCGAGGCTGATCGGCTGGTGCGGAGTCATTCGCGGGACTGCCGGGCCGGTCAACGGCAAGGCTGAGCTTGGCTGGCGGCTGGCGAGCGACTGCTGGGGCCACGGCTATGCCAGCGAAGCGGCGCACGGCGCTGCCGATTGGGTCTTTGCCAATCTTCCCGATGATGCCGCCTGGGCGATTACCACGGTCGAAAACAGGGCCAGCCGGGCAGTGATGGAGCGGCTTGGGATGATCCACCAGCCCGCGCTCGACTTCGATCACCCAAGCGTGCCTGCGGACGATCCCTTGCTGCGGCACGTCACCTACCGAATCGCCCGCAGCGAATGGCTTAACCGGTGAGCGTCTCCAAGGCGCACGCGCGCGCGTTGTTCGTTACGACGATCCTGACCGGATCGTTCCTGCTGTTCCTGATCCAGCCGATGGTCGCGCGGATGGCGTTGCCGCGGCTGGGCGGGGCGCCAAACGTCTGGAACAGCGCGATGCTGGTCTATCAGGCGCTGCTGCTGGCGGGTTACTGGTATGCGCACCGGCTGTCGCGGCTTCCGATTGCGCAGCAACGCAAGTTGCATCTGATCCTCTACGCGGTTGCTTTGATCACCTTGCCGGTCGGGCTGGTCGAAATGTCTCCGCCAGCGCCAGGGACCGAGGTTTGGTGGGTTCCCGCACTGCTCGCGCTCAGCATCGGGCCGGTGTTCTTTCTGGTTTCGGCGCAGGCCCCGCTGATGCAGCGCTGGTATGCGCTTCATCCTGATGCGGGCGAACCGTGGGCGCTCTACGCGGCTTCCAACCTCGGCAGTTTTGCGGGATTGATCGCCTACCCGCTGCTGGCCGAACCCTTGCTGCCGATCAAGGCCCAGGCCTGGTTGTGGAGCGCGGGTTATCTGGCCTTGCTGGTCCTGATTGCGCTGTGCGCGCGCAGCCGCATAGGCTTGGCGGATACCGCTGCCGCTGCTCCGGCAGCTGCGGACCGCATCCCGCCAAAACGGCTCGCGCATTGGATCGTGCTCGCCGCCGTGCCGTCCGGGTTGATGCTTTCAACCACCACCCACCTCACCACCGATATCTTCGCGATGCCACTGTTGTGGGTGATTCCGCTGGGGATCTATCTGCTCAGCTTTGTGATCGCCTTCGCTGACCGGCTTGGCGGAGCCAATCTGCTCTCACTGCTGGCCTGGCCGATGATCCTCGGGATCGGCGGTCTTGCAATGGTCTCGCAGGGCTCGAACGGCCTGCTTCCGGTGATTGCCAGCATCGCCTTGCTGTTCTTCGTCTGTGTCGCGCTGCACGCCCGGCTCTACGATCTGCGCCCCGCTCCGACGCAACTGACCGGGTTCTACCTCGCGATGTCGGCAGGCGGCGCGCTGGGCGGGCTGTTTACCGCGCTGATCGCGCCCCTGGTATTCGACTGGGTATGGGAACATCCTCTGCTGGTCCTTGCCGCTGCGGCATTGCTCCCGCGCGAGCACATGCTGGCGTGGGCCAAGCTGGATCGGATCGAAGCCGGCGCGCGGCTGTTCAGCCTATCAGTGGTCAGCCTCGCGCTCATGCTGATGGTCTGGCAGCTCCATTCGATCAACCAGACCGCCCCTGACGATTGGAGCCGCTGGGCGTTGACGGCCGGGATCGCAGTGCTCGGTCTGGCGCTGGTCCCATGGCGCGCACTGGCACTGGGGTTGCTGGGCGTGGTGATGCTGGTCCAGGGCGGATTTGATACGGTCAATGACAGCCGTGAAGGGTTGCGCACCCGCAGCTATTTCGGGATCTACACCGTGCGCGATTATCCCAGTCGAAAACTGCGGACATTGGCTCATGGCACCACGCTCCACGGCCAGCAATCAACCGATCCTGCCATGAAATGCCTTCCGCTATCTTACTATGGCCCCGGTTCGGGCGCAGCGATCGGCTTTGCCAATGCCGCGCGGCTGTTTCCGGGGCGGCCGCGGCTTGGCGTGGTCGGGCTCGGCACCGGCTCGCTCGCCGGTTATGCCCAGCCCGGCCAAAGCTGGACGATTTTTGAAATCGACGAAGCGGTTCTCGGCCTGTCGCAGCAAGGCAGGTTCACATTCCTGAAGGACTGTGCACCGCAGACCCGGGTC